>PXDN01000051.1 GCA_003566375.1 Opitutia bacterium | reverse complement strand
TGTCAGCCAATGTTCGGGCAGCCTTATTCTTTTGCCTGGCGCGCCAGTCATGACCAGTCTTCCTTTCGCAATGAACATCGTCCGCCGATTCCTGTTCCTTTTTCTTCTTTCCATTTCGACGTCCGCCTTTGCGAATTTGCCGGCGGCATCTCCGGCAAACGCCGATAGGAGCCGCATCCTGTTGATTCCGCTCGATGACCGTCCTCCGTGCCTGCAGTGGCCGGTGCTGATGGCCCCCGTCGCCGGAGCCGAAATAATCACTCCTCCGCGGGGTACGCTGGGCCGGTTTCTGACCCCGGGCGATCCGGACCGGATTGTTGCCTGGCTGGAAAACCAGGATCTGGATACGGTTGACGCCGTCATCGTTTCCCTGGACATGCTCGCCTACGGAGGCCTCGTCGCCTCGCGGATCCATAAAACCGGGAAGAGTCAAGCCCTCCGCCGCCTGGAGGCGGTCGAGAAACTCCGCCGGTCCCGGCCCGATCTCCCCATTTACGGATTCAGCATCATCATGCGGTTGGCCCCGACCGCCGACGGCACAAACGACGCCTGGCGCGGCGCTCTGGAGCGCTGGGCCGAACTGTCACCCCAACGGGACGCCTCTCCCGAAATGGACGAACAGGTCCGCAACCTCGAAGAACGGATTCCCCCGGAGGTGCTGTCGGATTACCAGCGGACCCGCGAACGCAACCTGGCCGTCAATCTCGCCGCGATTCGGCTGGCGGAAACCGGCGTGCTGGATTTTTTGATACTCGGGCAGGACGACGCCAAGCTCCGGGGAGTCCATGTTGCCGACCGCGAAGCCCTGAACCGCAAAATTCAGTCCGGCGATCTGAGCGGACGGGTTGCCCTGCAGCCGGGCGCGGATGAGGTCGCCATGCTCCTGCTCGCCCGGGCGATGCGGGACCGGGTCGGGACCACGCCCGTCATCAAGGCCGTCTATTCCTCTGAAACCGGCCGGGCGCGGGTGGCGCCGTTTGAGGACCGCCCGCTGCACGAAACCGTTTCGCTGCAAATCGCGGCCGCCGGGGCGCGCGAAACGTTTTCCTGGGAAGAAGCCGATCTCATCTATTACATTTTCGCCTCCCGCCATGAAGAAGGAATCGCGGCGGCGTTCGCCGAAACCGTCGCCCGGGGCGTGGCGGACGGGCACCGGGCGATGGTGGCCGACATTGACACGCGGGGCAATGTCCAAGGCGGCAGCGAAGAATTTACGGAAGCCTTGCTGGCGGCCGGGGTCTTTCCCAACCTGTATTCCCACGCCTCATGGAACACCGCCGGCAACACGATCGGCACCGCCTTGCCCCAGGGCATCCTGCGTTTTCTGGCCCGGGGGGACCGGTCGGAAACAGCGCAAGCGAGGTTTCTACTGCACAGATTGGCAAATGACTACGCGTATCACGGGCTGGTGCGTCCCGAAGTCAACCGGGATGCCCGCGAGCGGGGAATGAACACTCTTCGCCTGACACCCGCGCAAACGGGCGAACTGGAAGCGATTATTCTCGAGCGCGTCACTCCCCATTTCGAAAGATTTCAAGAAGCCTTTCAATTGCCGGGAGAACCCGCCAGTTTGCGGATAACGTTGCCGTGGAATCGAACGTTCGAAGCGGAGATTGATTTTACCATGCCGGAAAACCGGAATGATTGAGACCTTTTCCGGAATCCCGGCTTTTTAGCGGGTGAGCCGATGGCCCGCCCAAACGGCCGCAAGGGAGAGGGAGAGGGTCAGGATTGAATAGAGCAAAGCGGCGGCGGGGCGGCCCGTTTCCAGCATGCGCAGGGTATCGAGGCTGAAAAAAGAAAAGGTGGTGAAGCCGCCGCACAAACCGGTCATGACAAAATGGCGCGCGTTTGAACCGGCGGCCCTTCTGGCGCGGGTCATGAACAGCCCGGCCGCCAGCCCGATGGCGAAAGAACCGAGAACGTTGACGGTGAGAATGCCAATGGGAAAACGGAAGCCGAGCCCCGCCTCCACCACGCCCGCCAGCACGACTCTGGCCATGCCTCCCAGTCCGCTTCCGAGCGCCACCCAAAGCGCCGGCTGGACCCAAGGGTGCCCGGAACCCGCGTTGCAGGTGGCCGCCGGCGGTTTCGGATCACGGTTGACTTTGGTTTCGCGCATGGGTTGCCCGGTTATCTTTAGAGAACCACGGCCGCGCCGGTGAAGACAGCGGTCAGACAGAGGGCGTGAGTGCCGAAGAGGTTGAAGACGGCGCGGCGGCGGCAGTCGTTTTGCCAGAGGTCCAGGGTGTTCAGGGCAAAGGAGGAAACGGTGGTGTAGCCGCCGAGAAATCCAAACACCAGGAAATCCCGTCCGAGGGCGGAGACGGGTGGCCAAACTTCCCATGGCAGGCCCCAGACCATCCCGACCGCAAACGCGCCGGTGGTGTTGACGGCAAGCGTTCCCCAGGGGAATCCGTGGTTGGCGCGGCGGTCGATCCATCCGGTCAGCAGGTGTCTGCACAACCCGCCCATGGCGCTGCCAAGGAACGTCAGGATGAGTAATGGGAGCCAGGTTCCGATCATGATCCGGTTTTGCGATGATTGCGCGGGGTTGGCAACCGTTGATCTCCGGGTCATCCCGCAGTGATGGAGGAATTGACCGGTCGCGTTTTCTCCGGGTTGCCAGCCGGGGAGGGTGGTTTAGGCTGGGCGGGATGGACCGGTTTTCATCGGGTGTGGAAGTGACGTGGCTGAGCGTGGCCGTGAACCTGATCCTGGGGTTGGGCAAGGTGGGGATCGGCCTGTGGGGCCAATCGCGGGCTTTGGTCGCGGACGGCCTGCACAGCTTGGCCGATCTCGGCACCGACGCCGCCGTGCTGGCCGGGTTCAGGTTTGCCAGGGTGCCGAGTGACGAGGGGCACCCTTACGGTCACCACAAAATCGCCTCGCTGGTTTCGGGCGGCATCGGGCTGGCGATTCTGTTTTTTTGCGGGTTGCTGCTTATTGGAAGCATTCGGTCGCTGGGCGGGACCGGGGCCGCCGTGCCGTCGGCGGCCGCCTTGGTGACGGCGCTGGTGTCGCTGGCGGTCAAGGAGTGGTTGTTTCAGCGCACCCGCCGCATCGCCCAGCGCATCCGTTCGCGCATGCTGCTGGCCAACGCCTGGCACCACCGGACCGACAGCGTCTCCTCGGTGGTGGCGGCCGCGGGCATCGGGGCGTCCATGGTCGGCGGGGAACGGTTCGCCTTTCTGGACGCCCTCGCGGCGGTCCTCCTCGGCGGTTACCTGGCCGTCGAGGCGGTCCGCATCCTGAACAAAACCTTGAACGATTTGATGGACGCCGCTCCCGAGCGGGAGATCGTGGACGATTTGCGCGAACACGTTTTGCCGACCCCCGGGGTGCGGGCCTACCACGCGTTCCGCGCCCGCCGCACGGGAGATTGGATCGAGGTGGACCTCCACCTGCTGGTCGATCCCGCGATGACGGTGGAGGACGGGCACAAGGTGGCCCGGGGCGTCAAAGAAAACATCATGGCGCGGCACCCCGAAGTGATCGACGTGCTGGTTCACGTCGAACCGTATTTGCCCGAGCAGGACAAAGCCAAAGGAATCTCGGACCGCAACGAAACCGCGCCGCGGCCGTTGGAATGATGGGGGAAAGAACCTTCAGGCTCCCCAAGGCGGTTTTGACTCCGGTTTACTGGCGGGTTTCGTAGCCGGCTTCGGCCATGAGTTGGCGGGTGGCGGTGAAGGCGGCGTTGACTTCCCCGTCGGTCAAGGTGCGTTCGGGGGAGCGGAAAATCAGGGTGAAACCGAGACTTTTCTTTCCTTCCGGCATGCCTTTCCCCTCGTAGAGATCGAATACCCGAACCTCCTCCACGGAGAATGCGTCCCCGCAGGATTTGGCGGCGGCCCCGGCGAGTTTTTGGCGCACGGTTTCGGCGGGTTCGTTCGCGTCGGCCAGCAACGCCAAATCCCGTTCGGCGGCGGGGAAGAGGCTGAACGGAGTGAAGCGCCGGATTTCGCCGTCGTCCGCGACTTTGTCGAGGCGGATTTCCAGGATGCCCGCAATCACGTCGCCCTCGACATCATGGACGCTGAGGAACTGGGGATCGAGCAAGCCCATGCGGGCTTCGAACGATTCCATGAGATCACCGGCTTCGGCGGAGTGTCCCTCCAGCCAGGCGGAGATGGAGCCGGAGACCGGGCGCAGGTCGTCCCCGAGGCGGTGTCCGGCCAGTTGGGCCAGGGAAGCCAGGATGGTTTTGGCCGTGTAAAAATCGGGTTTCGCGGGAGTGCGCCAGGAACGCGAGCGCTCGTCATGGGAGATCAGGAAACCGACCGCCGCCATTTCGTAGAGAACGCCGTCCCGTTCGCGGAAGATGTGGCCGCACTCGAAGATCCGCTTCAGGCCGGTCTTGCGGGACTGGTTCAATTTGAGGTTGTCGAGCAGCCCGGGAATGAGCGACCAGCGCAAGTGGGTTTGATCGGAACTGAGCGGGTTGGCCAAGGCGCACTTGTCGGCGGCGGCCTGGCTGAACCAGGCTTTCAATTCGTCACCGGAGCGGAGGGAATAGTTGAGGCACTCGGCGAAATGTTGGCCCACCAGATAGGAAGAGGCTTTGGCGTTAAACCGGTAAACCGGGTCGTCGCGCCTCTCCAAGCCGGTGGATGTCACGGGCGCGGCGGGAATGTTGTTGGTTCCGTTGATGCGGATGACCTCTTCCACCAAATCAATCGGGGAGTCGAGGTCGGAGCGGAAAGAGGGAACTTCCACCGTCCACTCCGTTTCCTGGCGGTCGTTGATCCGGCTGGTGGCGGAGAGTTCGAGAGCGGAGAAAATTTCCTCCACTTTCGAATCTTCGATTTCAAAGCCGCAACGGTTCGACAGGTATGGCCGCGTCAGGTGGATTTCGTTGCGGATGGAGGTGACGCCGCCGCATGTCATGACCGGGCCGGCCAGTTGACCGCCTGCGATGTCGAGAATCAAATCGGCGGCCCGCTGCGCGGCGAAAACGACGTTTCCGGGGTCGATCCCGCGTTCGAAGCGGTAGGAGCTGTCGCTGCCCAGACCGAGCCGGCGGGAGGTCCAGCGAATCGATTGGGTGCGGAAATGGGCGGATTCGAGGACCACGTCCACCGTCTCTTCATCCACCGCCGCGTCCACGCTGCCCATGACGCCGGCCACCACCAGCGGTTTCTCCACGTCGGCGATGACCAGCATGCGGGGGTGGAGGGCGCGCTCTTTTTCATCCAGGGTGACGATCTTTTCCCCTTCGAGGGCCTGGCGGATGATGAGGCGGCGGTCTTTGATTTTGGCCGCGTCGAAGGCGTGCAACGGCTGGCCGAGTTCGAGCAGCACGTAATTGGTGATGTCCACCACGTTGTTGATCGGGCGCAGGCCGACGGCCCGCAGGTCGCGTTGCAACCAGTCCGGGCTCGGTCCCACCCGGACATCGCGAATGACATGGGCGGTGTAGAAGGGACAGTCGTCCGACTCCACCGTGAGCTTGCAGAAAACATCCGGCGAGGCGGTGCCGTGGTCGTCAAAATTGTGTTTAAGTTCCGGATACAGCAGATCCAAGCCGAAAACCGCCGCCAATTCCCGGGCGATGCCGACATGGCTGAGGCAATCGGGGCGGTTGGGGGTGATTTCGACATCGAAAATGGTGTCGTTGTCGGGAAACACCTCGTTGATCGGCATGCCCGGGGGCGGGCGCTGTTCGAGAATGAGCAGGCCGGCCGCGTCGTCGCCCGCGCCCAATTCGCGGGCGCTGCACATCATCCCTTCGGAGACCTCTCCCCGGAGTTTGGATTTTTTGATTTTGAAATTGCCCGGAAGGACCGCGCCGACCAGGGCCACCGGCACCCGGTCGCCGACTTTGTGATTTTGGGCGCCGCAAACGATGCGGCGGGTGTTTCCCTCGTCGTCAATCCGCACCTCGCAGACGCTGAGGCGGTCGGCGTTGGGATGCTGGTCGCGGGAAACAACTTCGCCCACCACCACGTTTTCCAGCGGGGGCAGGCCGGTTTCGTCGACCCCCTCGACCTCGAAGCCGATCATGGTGAGCGCGTCCTCAATGTCGGAGGCGCTTTTGCCGCGCAGGTCAATGTATTTGTTGAGCCACTGGTAGCTGAGTTTCATCAGGCGAATTGTTTCAGGAAACGGTGATCGTTTTGATAGAAATAGCGGATGTCGTCCACCCCGTGCAGGATCATGGCGATGCGTTCGATGCCCATGCCGAAGGCGTAGCCGGAATAGGTTTCGGGATCGTAGCCGACCGATTCGAAAACGGACGGGTGCACCATGCCGCAGCCGGCGATCTCAATCCACTTGCTGCCAACCTTGGCCAGATGGGAGGAGGCGAAATCGACTTCAAAGCTCGGTTCGGTGTAGGGGAAAAAGTGCGGACGGAAGCGGGTGCGCGCGTCGGCCCCGAGCAAGGATTTGATAAAATAATCGAGCAGGGCCTTGAGGTCTTTCACGGAGACGTTTTTGTCCACGCACAGACCCTCGACCTGATGAAAATTCGCGCTGTGGGTGGCGTCGGCGGTGTCGCGGCGGAAGCAGCGGCCGGGGGAGATGATCCTCACCGGCGGTTCCTCCTTGAGCATGGTGCGGATTTGCACCGAGGACGTGTGGGTGCGCAGCAGATTCCGCTCGGTGCCGTTTTTGGAGATGTTTCCGAACTTGGCCGATTCCGGGAAATAATAAGTGTCCTGCAAATCGCGGGCCGGATGGTCGGCAGGCGTGTTGAGGGCGTCGAAACAAAAATACTCCGTTTCGACTTCGGGACCTTCGGCCACGGAAAAACCGATCTGCCGGAAAATGCGGCAAATTTCGTCCCGCACCTGGGTCAGCGGGTGGAGGGAGCCGGGGTGGGGATCGCCGGGCGCGGGGAGGGTGACATCGACCGGCGGGCCGATGCGGGCCGCCAGTTCGTCGCGGCTGATGGCGCGCAGGCAATCGTCGAAAAGGGACTCCAGCGCCTGTTTGGCCTCGTTGATCCGTTTGCCGAAGGCCGGTTTCTCCTCTTTGGGGAGGGTGGCGATCCGTTTCATGGCCGCGGTCAATTCGCCGGCGGGACCGACAAAACGGGCTTTGAACGCTTCGAACTCGGCACGGGTTTTCACGCCGTCCACCTGTTTGGCGGCTTTGTCGATCAGGGCCTGCAATGTTTCATCCATGGCATTGAAAAAAGGGGGATCTTTAACCAGTCCCGCGCCGTTGGGCAAACTTCATTCCGCAAGCGCGCGCTTTTTCTTTCGGCTGGAAAAGAAAAACCCCTCCCGCCGGATGGGCGGGAAGGGTTGGAGGATGGCAGCGTATCGAAACGCTCGATTAGTCCCGCGCCGCCGGCAACATGGCCGCGCCGTGGAAGGTGCGGTATTGCATCATCGGTTCTTCAGAAACACTCCACACGATGTTGCCGTCTTCTTGAATGACCCCGATGAAGACCGTGTCGGTCCCTTGGGCGAAGGAACCGCTGGTTGAGCCTCCGGGCAGGATGATGAGGTTATTCAAGGCCGCGGAGGCCGTGCGGCGCCGGGGGGCGGGAAGCGGCTCCATCACCCGCCATTCGCCGAAGGTGCCGTCGGGATTAAGGGCCGCGCCATCCACGCGGGGAGTCGGGTTCTCGCCCGTGCGGGCGCCGCCCACGATGTAAACGTAATCCTGGCCGTTGGCGTTACCGATCACGATGTTTTGTTCCCAGCGAAGCCCTTCCAGCGGTTCGGGCGGATCACGGAAGGATTCCTCGTCCGTGCGGGTAATGGTCCAGATCTCAAATGGATCCCACCAGTTTTCCGCGTAAATATCGCCCTTCTCAAAGCCATTGACCGGCTCTTCCAGCGGTTTGGTGGTCCAGATCTCGTGGCCGTGGAAGGCGGTGGCGCCAAAGCCGGCAACGTTGTGCAGGTAGCCGTTGTAGCCAAAGGCTGCGTTAAAATTATCCGTGTCCAACATGGCTTGATTGGAGGCGGTCCATTCGCCGATGGCGCCGGTCTCGGCATCGATTTTGGCAAACGTGACCCGGTCAGTGGTTCCAGCGTCGGATGAGCCGCCGAGGATGTAGATGAAGTGTTCACCCCCTACTTCAACGATCGCTGTGCCGGCGATGCGCTGATTTCCCGGAAATCCCGGCAGGCGGGGAGAGGCGGAGAACTCACCGAGGTCACCGGTTACGGGGTCGTATTCCGCCCACACCACGATGTCGGTCACGATGCGGCGGCTGCCGTCTCCCTGTTCGTTGGCGGTGCCGTTAAAGGTGGCCGGGCCAACGTAGATGCGGCCGTTGAGCACGTTGACCGCATTGTGCATGTAAGTCCAATGCAGGATGCCGAGGGGATCCTCGGGATGGGTGTCGGGCAGGTAGTTGGAGGCCCGGCGCCAGTTGGTGACGGTATGATTGGTCGTGTCCACGTCGGCGATGAGAATGCTGCGGGCGTCGAGGGAGCCGATGGCGGGGTCGTCCGAGTAGGAGGTGGTGGTGTCCGCCCGGTCGAGTTCGATATCCCAGTTTTTGGCTCCGGTGAGGGCGATGGTGCGCCCGCCGATCACGTAGAGAAACGCATCCGCGCCGGGAACATCGTCATCCGGCGCCGGAACGCGCAGGCGGAGGAAACGGGCGTCGCTTCCGGCTGCCGCGGCCACCGTCATGGAATCGGCGGTGTCCGCCACCACGGTCAATCCCTCGGTGGACCAGCTCACCAGATCATCGGACCACTCGACAATGTAGCTCAATCCGGTGGCGTCCGGATTTTTGGAAAAGGAGATGGCGAGGCTGCCGTCCGGCTCGACCGCGGCCGTCGGAACACCATCCCGGGAGGGCTCCCCTGGATTCATGCCAAGGGCGAATTTAAGGAGGTTGTTGACGCCGTCCCCGGAGGGGTTGTCCTCCAGGCCCCGTTGGTTTTCGGGCAATTCAAATTGATTGACCCATTGCGAAAAGGTCATCGCCTGGGCCGTGGTGGCGGACCATGCGAGCAGGAGCAAACCGGCGAAGCCGGCCGCGATTCGGTGCGGTGTGTTCGAACGTTTGGTTTTATTCATAGGTTGTTTTGGGTTGCAAAAGCTGGTGCTGATGAGGACCGGCCCGCAGCCTCTCTTTCAAAACCGGCGGCTTTGATAAGTCGGGATGACAGGCACGAATTGGGCCGAAGCCGTATGGCTGCGGTGACGTAACGAAGCTGGATGCAATCCTTTTACCCGGCAATGGCAAGCTTGAAAAACACGGAAGGGGAAAATAATTAGCCGCCGGTTTTTCCCGTGGTGGGAACGGAACCAGGCGGATTCGACTGTCCCGGGGCCGGAGGGGTGAATAATTTTAGCGATGGGAAAAGTTTTGGTTGATTTCCTTCCCGGGTCACCTAGTCTCCTTCTCTTTTTTCCATGCACCTGTCGCGGTTTCATCCGCGTGCTTTGTTGGAGGATTCGTCATTTATGAAACAGATCAAGCTAACCGTCCAAGCGCGGGATCAATTCGGCCGCGGGCCCAACCGCCGGCTGCGGGCTTCCGGGCGCGTGCCCGCGGTTATTTACGGAAAGCACCATGAACCGGCCAGTCTTTCGGTGGACGGTCCTGAAATCAAACGGCTGTTGAAAGCGTTGTCGGGAACGACCGCGCTGATCGAGCTTTCGCAGGACAACTCCGAGCCCCGGCTCTCCGTGGTGCAGGAGATTCAACGCAACCCAATCACCGACGAGGTCATTCACATTGACTTCCACGAAGTCTCCGCCAAAGAGGAAATGCACACCCACGTCGCGCTGCATGTGATTGGAGAGGCCTTTGGAACCCGCAATCAAAACGGATTGCTGGAAATCATATCCCACCAAGTCGATATTCAGTGTTTGCCCAAAGACTTGCCTGAATTCATCGAGATTGACGTGACCGAACTGAAAGTCGGCGAATCCATCCACGTTGGCGATTTGAAGAAACTGGATGGCGTGAAGTACCTCGCTGACGAGGATCAGGTGGTCATCGCCTGCACCGAGCAGCGCGTGGACACGGCGGTCACCGTGGAGGAAACCGAAACCGCCGAGCCGGAAAAAGCCGAAGATAAAGAGGCGAAGAAAGCGGAGTAATTTTTCCCCGTCTCCGTTCCCTTTGTATGTCCAGCCGCCGCGTTATGGCTCATCCATTTCAAAATCAGCAGCTGGAGCATGATCGGACTGGGGAGGCGGTGCCCATCGCCACGGCGGCCGCGAAGGGAGGCGACTGATGGACTGTCTTTTGGTCGCCGGTCTCGGCAATCCCGGACGGGAATATGAAAACACCCGCCACAACATCGGGTTTTGGCTGGTCGATTTGTTCGCCGCGCGGCACGGCGTCTCGTGGACAATGCGCAACGAACAACACGCGCTGGTGGCCACCGCGGCCCGGGGAGGCAAGCGGATTCTTGCGGTCAAGCCGCAAACTTATGTAAACGAGAGCGGCCGCTCTCTGGCGGCCATCACCCGGTTTTACAAGTTGGAGCCGGAAGCGGTGCTGGTGATCCATGATGAGCTAAACATCGACTTGGGCGAAATCAAGGTGTCGGTCGGCGGCGGCCCCGGCGGCCACAACGGCCTCAAGAGCATCATCAGCCACATCGGGAACGGATTCACCCGGTTTCGGGTGGGGATCGGCCCCAAAAGTCCGCCGATGATGGAGATGAAAGATTTTGTGCTCGGACGTTTTTCCGAAGAGCAACTGGCGCTGCTGAACGGGCGGATGCCGGAAATAGTAAAGGGTCTGGAGCTGTTGGTTGACACGGGTCCCAACAACGCCATGAATCAGTTGAATCAACGCAAAACCAAGCAAAATGAGCGAAAAGAACAAACAATACAGGGCTAACTTCGTACTCGATCTCCGCGGTCAAAGCGGCACCGTCGAGAGCATCGTCGAGCATCTCAAAACCGAGTTGGGCGCGATCCAGGCCGAGGTCACCCATGTCGAGGATCACGGCAGCAAGGAATTTGTCCGCGTAACGGACAAATCTTACACTGCCGGAAATTACGTCAGCATTGATTTCCGTTCCCCGCCGGAGGCGCCCGCCGCCCTGCACGAGCGGCTGCGTTTGAACAAAACGGTAAACCGCGTGATCGTCACGGCCCTCCCCTGATTCGGGAAAGCCGTTTTCCATTTACTCCAAAAAACCATGGCTAATTTCAATAAAGTTTTTCTCATGGGGAACCTGACCCGCGAGCCCGAGTTGCGGGTCACTCCCGGCGGGTTGTCGATTTGCAAATTCGGGTTGGCCGTAAACCGCGTTTTCAGCGACAGGGAAGGCAACAAAAAAGAAGAGACGACCTTTGTGGACATCGACTCATTCGGCAAGCAAGCCGAGTTGATCTCGAAATACATGACCAAGGGCCGTCCCATTTTCGTGGAGGGCCGCCTGCGGCTCGACCAGTGGGAGACCAACACCGGAGACAAGCGCAGCCGCATGGTGGTGGTTCTCGACAATTTTCAATTTCTCGGCGGCCGTGAAGGCGGCCAGGGCGGTCAGGGCGGGGGAGATTATCAATCCTCATCCGAGGACGGCGGCGACAACGAACCAACCCGTAATCCGGAAAAGCATTCGCCGCCGCCGCGGCCTGCCTCCAAACCGGCCTCCTCCTCCGATGACGTGGAGGAAGACGTGCCGTTTTGACTTAAACCGGGCTCTGCGGACAATTTATTTTCAACTTAAAAAACAACGTTATGGCGACATCAGAAGTATTGTTGGTGAAACCCGTCGAAAATCTCGGCGGCGAAGGTGAACAGGTGAAAGTGAAAGCCGGCTATGCCCGGAATTTTCTTTTGCCCCAGGGTTTGGCGATTCCCTTGACCGCCTCGAACCGCAAGCAGGTGGAATCCCTCCGCAAGCGGCGCGAGGAGCGGGAAAGCAAGGAGTTGGCCGCTTCCCAGCAAATCGCGGGGCGCATTCAAAAGACCCATGTGGCCATCGCGGTGAAAACCGGCGAAGGCGGCAAAATGTTTGGCGCGGTGACGGCCCAGGATTTGTACGACCGACTGACCGAGGCGGGCATCGAAGTGGATCGCAAACGCATCCAAATCCACACGCCCATCAAGTCGCTCGGCCGCCACTCCACCCGCATTCGTTTGCACGAGGATGTCGTGATCGACTTTGAGTTTGACGTGGTCTCCGAAAACGTCGTCGAGGCAACCGCGGAATAAGCCGGAAAGGGCTCCTCATGGCGCCACCGGCAAACACGTCCACCTCCCGGCGCGCGCGCGGATCGGGCGGGTCCGGGAACCCGTCCGAATCCTCGGGCGGCGGCGCGCCCCTTGGCCGCTCCTTCCCCCACAGCCTGGAGGCTGAAGAGGGGTTGCTGGCTTGCTGCCTGCTCAATCCGGAGACGATCAACCGCTGCCTGGAGTCGCACCTGACTCCGGAGGCGTTTTACCATCCCTCCCACCAAGCCTTGTTCGAGGCCTTGGCGGGCATCTACCTCGAAAAGTCGGCGGTGGACGAAATCATGGTCGCCGAGGAGTTGAAAAAAAACGGGATGCTGGAGGAGATCGGTGGATTTCCCTTTATCAACCACATCACCAACCGGGTTGAAACCACGGCCCACGCCGGGCATTTTTTGGCCATCGTCCGCGAGAAGCATTTGTTGCGCCGGCTGATCCGCACCTCCACGTCCAGCATTGAGAAATGCTACTCCCACCAAGGGGATCTGGACCAGTTGCTGGAGGCGGTGGAGCAGGAAATTTTCGACATCAGCCAAGAGCGGAGCACGGACTCCGCCCGCCCGCTGCGGGATTCGATTCGCGAGGCCTACACCCTGATCCAAAAGCTTTTGGAAAAAAAGGGGGAGTTGAACGGAATCGCAACCGGGTTTACCGATCTCGATAAGATGACCTACGGGCTGCACCCGTCCGAAATGATCATTCTCGCCGCCCGGCCCTCCATGGGAAAAACCTCGTTTGCCCTGAACATTGCCGAGGCAGCCGTTTTGCCTAAACCGGGAAAGAATCTGAAACCGGTGCCGACCCTGGTCTTTTCCCTCGAAATGGGCTCCGAGCAGCTCGCCATGCGCATGCTCTGTGGCCGCGCCCGCGTCAGCATGGTGCGGTTGCGGGACGGCTTCAGCAATTCGGAGGAACGGCAGCGGTTGGTGGCGGCGGCCGACGAATTGAGCAAGGCGCCCCTGTGGATCGATGATTCCGGCAGCTTGAACATTCTCGAAGTGCGGGCCAAATCCCGCCGGTTGCACGCCAAGCACGGCCTGGGCCTGATCATTATTGATTATTTGCAGCTTCTCTCCGGGACCGATTCCAGCGTCCAGCGCGAACAACAGATCGCCGAAATTTCCCGCGGCTTGAAAGCCATGGCCAAGGAACTGGCCCTGCCGGTGATCGTGCTCAGCCAGCTCAACCGTGAATCCGAACGCGAGCGCCGCCAGCCCCGGTTGTCCGATTTGCGCGAGTCCGGCTCCATCGAACAGGATGCCGACGTGGTTCTCATGCTGGCCCGGCCCAAGGATGCCGGTGACGAGTTTTCCGTAGCCGCCGACAAGGCCGATTTAATCATTGCCAAACAACGAAACGGCCCGGTAGGTAATGTTCCCTTGACATTCCTTCGGGAGATCACCCGGTTTGAAAATTATGCCGGGCAGGATCCGTCTTGAACTTTCCCACACCATGATTTTTCGCGTTTCGGTTTGGTTCGCCCAAGCCACATTGATCTATTTTCTCACCGCCTCCCTCCTCAGCGGGCAGGCTCGGCGGAGTGGACAAGAGTTGACCATCGCCTCGGTGAACATCGAGTTCATCGAGCTGGAAAACGTCAATACCCAGGTCGTGCGGGCCAACATGCAGTCGCGCGCGGGAGGCGTTTACGATGAGGGAATTATCGACAGTGACATCCGTTCCCTCTACCGCACGGGCCTGTTTGAATACATAGAGGTGCTGCGGGATTTCGACGAGCCCGGCACGGTGGTGCTGACCTTTCGGGTGCGGCCCAAATACCGCATTTCCGAAGTAACCTTCAGCGGCAATGAACGCATCCGCAACCGCCGTCTGCGGCGGGAGATTTCGGTGGAGCCGAACACCGCGCTGGATGAGCGCCTGGTGCGGCTCGACGCCGAGGCGATCCACACGTTTTACCAACGCCGCGGGTATTCCAACGCCACCGTCACCCATGACATTCAGCGCGATCCGCAAACCGGCCTCGGGAAGGTGGCTTTCACGATTGAAGAAGGACCCCGCAAGCGGATTTCACGCGTCCATTTCGAGGGAAACGAGACCATAAGCGACCGCCGGTTGCGGCGGGCGATTGAAACCCGGCGTTGGCACGTCTTTTCCTGGCTCACCGGCCGCGGTCGTTACAAGGACGAGGTCTTTGAGGATGACCTCGACAAAATCCGCGACCTGTTCCGCGAAGAGGGTTTCTTGGATGTGACGGTGAGGGAAGACGATGTCACCTTTGTCCATCCCAACGAAAACCGCATGGAAATCACCGTCAAGGTGCGGGAGGGCCGCCGCTACCGGCTTGGTGAAATCACCATCGAGGGAAACACCCTCTACTCGGAAGAGGAATTGCGGAGTGCCCTGCGCATGAGCAGTGGCGATGTGTTTACTCCTTCCCGGGTCGATGCCGATACCGAGCACCTGCGGGATTACTACGGTCGCGAGGGCTATCTGGACACCGAGGTGCGGGCCTTGCGCCGCCCGAATCTGGAGACCGGGGACATTGACCTCATTTACGAAATCGTGGAAGGCGGCCAATATCACCTCGAATCGATCCACGTGGAGGGTAACACGAAAACCAAAAGCGTGGTCATCATCCGCGAACTGGCCCTGGGGCCGGGGGAAGTCTTCAACACCGTGCGGATGAAAAACAGCCAGCGCCGCTTGGAGAACACCCGTTTTTTTGACACCGTGAATTTGCAGCCCGTGGCGACGGAGATTCCCGAGCGGCGCGATCTGCGGATATCGGTGACGGAGGGGCGGACGGGGAACCTTTCCTTCGGTCTCGGCTTCAGTTCCCTGGAACGGGCGATTGTTTTTGCCGAGGTCAGCCAGGGGAATTTCGATTTGTTCAATCCACGCTCCGGGTTTCAAGGCGCGGGGCAAAAGTTCCGCTTTCGCGTGCAACTCGGAACCCGTTCGAACGAAGTGATCCTCTCGTTCGAGGAACCATGGTTGTTCCACCGGGAACTGGCACTCGGTTTTCAAATTTACCGCACCGAAACCCGCTATTTGGCGACGACTTACAACGAGTTGCGCACGGGCATAGAGGTTTACCTGCGCAAGCGGTTGTTCGAGTTGGTGGAGGGCCGGCTTTCCTACCGGATCGAAGTGGTTGACATTTTCGACGTGCGCGACGCTCCCTTCATCATTCAAAACGAGGAGGGGAAGCGAAGCGTCTCCAAGGTCGGTTTCAGCCTGTTGCGGGACACCCGGGACAGCCTGCTGGTGACCACGCGGGGCAACCGGGTCGAATTGCTGACTGAGGTCGCCGGCGGGCCTTTTCGCGGGCAAACCGATTATTACCGTGTTGAAGCGCGGGGCTCCCAGTTTTACCAAGTTTTCGAAGCCCAAACCCAAGTGATTTCTTTTATCGGCCGCATGGGATCCGTGCAATCGTTCGGTGATTCGCCCGAAGTGCCGTTTTTCGACCGCTACTTTTTGGGCGGTCCCTACACCATGCGGGGATTCGATTTCCGCGACGTCGGGCCGAGATGGCGGGATGACCCCCGTTTTGCCGACGACCCCCGCTTTCCGAGCGAGCCGATCGGCGGCAGTTCCTACGGTTTCATGAGCTTGGAGTACACGCTCACCGTGGTGGAGCCGATCCGTTTCGCCGTCTTCTACGACTGGGGTTTTGTCAATATGGACAAATTTGACTTTGACCCTTCCGACTATAACGACAATTTTGGTTTTGGTTTTCGCCTCATGGTCATGGGAGCCCCGTTGCGTTTCGATTACGGCATTCCCATCACCAGTGACGATTTCAACGACCGCGGCGGGCGTTTCAGTTTTTCTTTTGGAACGCGTTTTTGATTTGCCGTTCTAACTGTATCTCTCCCTATTTCATCCTATGAAGCACACCAAACATTTGTTCGCCTCGATCCTTCTTTTAGTGGGATCAGCCCTCATTGCCTCTGCCCAGAGCGACATCAAGTTACTCACGGCCGACATGGCCCGGCTCTACGAGAATTATTACCGCACCGCGGAAGCCCAGTCCCGGTTCCAAAACGCGGTTGAGCAAGCCCAGGCCCAGGCCGAGAAAATGATGAGCGAGGGCCAGGCTCTCGTCGAAGAGCACCGCGCCCTCTTGGAAGAGTCACAAAATCCGGCCCGCTCCGAGGAAGCCCGCCAGCGTTCCGTCGAGCAAGCTGAGCAAAAACTTCAGGACATTCGGGAAAAGGAGCGCGAAGTGCAGCAGTTTCAAGTCAACACCCAGCGCGCCCTCCAGCAACGCCAGCAGAGTCACCGCCAGCTGATGATGGAGGAAATTCGCGAAGTGGTCAGTGAAATTGCCCGCAATCACGGAGCTAATCTGGTCCTCGATTCTTCCGGAGGCGCCACCGGCATTCCCTCCGTTTTGTATGTCGACGCATCCTTTGACGTGACCGAGGAAATCCTCACGGAACTCAACAAAGACAAGCCCGCCGGCAACTGATTGGGTTGATCTTTTCCTTTCAAGGCCCTGTTCTTTACCGGACAGGGCCTTTTTTATTTGGACATGGATCTTTCTTACACAATTGAAGAGTTGGCGGAAATCACCCGTCCCGGCCGGATTTCAGGTTCGGGTTCCGGACGGATACGGGGCATTGCCTCGCTGGGGGTTGCCGGCGAGGGGGATCTCTCGTTTTTGGCCAATAAAAAATACCGCCATGAGGTCCCCGCCACCAAAGCCTCGGTGGTGCTGGTCCCAGGGGATTACGACGGGGAACCGTCCAACGGGCAGGTGCTCTTTTTTCATGAAAACCCGTCCCTCGCCTTGGCCATGGTTTGCCAACGGATCGAACAACGGCTTTGGCCCCGCCCCGCACCGGGGGTGCATCCCTCCGCCGTGGTGGCCGTTGACGCGGAGTTGGGGGAGGGGGTTTCGGTCGGGCCCGGATGTGTCATCGGCGAAGGTGCCAGCATTGGCGACGGGGTGGTTTTGCAGGCCCAGTGCCATGTCGGCCGTCACACGCGGGTTGGGAAAGACGGATATTGGGCGCCGCGGGTCACCGTGTTGGATTATTGTGAGATCGGTGAACGGGTTCGCCTCGACAGCGGGGTGGTGGTCGGGTCGGATGGATTTGGATACGCCACGGTGGCGGGGCGGCATGAAAAACTTCCCCAGATCGGCCGCGTGGTGATCGGCGACGACGTGGAAATCGGCGCCAACACCACCATCGACCGGGCCCGTTTCGACCGCACGGAAATCGGGGAGGGGACCAAAATCGACAATATGGTTCAGATCGGGCACAATGTCATTGTGGGCAAGCACTGTTTTCTGGTTTCCCAAGTCGGCATCGCCGGCAGCACCGTTGTCGGCAATTACGTGGTCATGGGCGGCCAAGCCGGGGTGGCCGGGCACCTCACCATTGGCGATGGAGTGATGATTGGAGCGCAAAGCGGAGTTGGAAAAGATTTACCGCCCAAAAGCTTTGTCAGTGGATCCCCCGCCGTGAAACACATGCTCAATCTTCGCGTTGTTAATTTGTTGACTCGGTTGCCCGATCTGTTCCGTGACGTGGATCGATTGCGGGATGAGGTGAAAAAGCTTTCCTCCGCCCCGTGACTCCGGTTTTGTGATTACCCTGTGATGCACAATGACGAATTGAAAATTTTTTCGGGAAGTTCCAACCGCCCCCTGGCTGAGGAAATTTGCCGGGTGATTGGAATTCCTTTGGGCGAGGCGGTGGTGAAATCGTTTCCCGACGGAGAGACCTTTGTGAAAATCAATGAAAACATCCGGGGACGGGACGTTTTCATCATCCAAAGCACCTGCACTCCCGCCAACCATCACATCATGGAGCTGCTGATAATGATTGATGCCGCGCGGCGCGCCTCCGCCCAGCGCATCACCGCCGTGTTGCCCTTTTATGGATACGCCAGACAGGACCGCAAGGACCAGCCGCGCGTTCCCATTACCGCCAAACTGGTTGCCAACCTTTTGGTGGCCGCCGGTGCCAACCGCGTTTTAACCATGGATTTGCATGCCCAGCAAATCCAGGGCTTTTTCGACATCCCGGTCGATCATCTCTACTCGTCACCGGTGTTTTACCAATACCTGAAATCGCTCAACACCGGAAAGCTGGTGGTGGTTTCGCCCGATCAGGGGGGGGTTAAAATGGCCGCCGCCTATGCCGACATGATCGGAGCGGGCATCGGGTTCATCGCCAAACGGCGGACCGACGCCGCCACCGTTGAAGCCATTAACATGGTCGGGGAGGTCGCCGGGTGCGAGGTTTTGCTGGTGGATGACATGACGGAAACCGCCGGCACCCTCACCACCGCCGCCAAGCTGTGCAAGAAAAACGGGGCCATCAGCGTGCGCGCCGCCGTCAGCCACGCCCTGCTCAACGAGATCGCCTACGAGCGGCTGCGCGAGGGCGTGTTGGATGAATTGATCACCACCAATTCGGTGCCGGTCGCCACGCGCGGGTTTCCCATCAAGGTCATGGATGTCGGCGAATTGCTGGCGCAGGCCATTCTGCGCATCAGCCGCAACGAAAGCGTAACCAGTCTTTTCCGCATCAAAGGGTTTTAAGGGAGGATCGGAGAACCACCCAAGCGGGGGTGGCCTGACCTGCCAAGTGTTTCAACGACGTTTGGATACCCGAGGCTGAAGGAAACTCCGGTGGAGGCTCCACGGGTAATGGGAGTCAACCCCGGATCTGTTTCCAGAATCCGCGGGCGCGTTGCTGGAGTTGCTCGCGGCAATGGATGAGTTCGGTCTGGCGTTGGGCGAGGTTGTCATCGGCGATGGCGGAAAGATCGTCGATGTTGTAAAGATACAAGTTGTCCACGTCGGCGGCCGCCGGGTCGATGTCGCGGGGGAGGGCGAGGTCGATGGCGAAGAGGGGGGCGTAGGAGCGGCGGCGCATGATTTCACGAAACCGGTCGGCGGAAAGGAGCGCTTCGGGGGAGGCGGTGGAGCAGATGAGGATTTCGTAGTGGGTAAGGGCGGCGGGAAATTGCTGGAAGGGCAGGGCGGTGCCCTCGAAGCGGCGGGCCAGCTCCAGCGCTTTTTCATCGGTGCGGTTGGTGATGGTGACGGAGGAGGCGCCCCGGTTTTTCAGGGCGGTGAGGGTGCGTTCGCTGATTTCCCCGGCCCCGACCAGGAGGATCCGGCACCGTTCCAGTTTGCCGAAAACCTTACCGGCCAGATCGACCGCCACCGTGCCGACGCTGACTTGTCCGCGGCCGATGCCGGTGTGGGTGCGCGCCCATTTGGCCGCTTGGAAACTTTTTTGAAAGAGCCGGTTCAACAAAGGACCGATGGTTGATTGACCCCGGGCGGAGGCGTAGGCGGATTTCACCTGACCGAGGATTTCCGTTTCGCCCAACACCATGGAATCGACCCCGGAAGCGACTTCGAAGAGGTGCCGGACCGCCTCCTCGTTTTCGAGGACAAAGCCGTGATCGTCGAAGAGGGCGCGCTCCATTCTTTGGAAGGCGCACAGGTGGTCCACGATCGGGCCGGTGTCGCCGGGGCGGTTGACGACGGCGTAGATTTCGGTGCGGTTGCAGGTGTTGAGGACGACCGTTTCCCGAGCCAGACCGGAGGCGTGGAGGGTTTCCTGAAATTCGCTCACCCGCTCGGGCGGGACGGCGAATTTTTCGCGCACCCCGATTGGCGCCGTGTGGTGGCTGGCCCCGACCAATAGCAGCGATGCGTGATCAGCCATGGGTGACACCCGCGGGTCTCCAATTCGGATTGCGCCCGACCGGGTATCCGGCGGGCTGGGACTGCCTCCGTTGCTTTCTCATGGGATCAGCACCGCGGCCATCCCCCGGCTGGCCGTGACCGGCCAGACGGAGAGGAGGGCGAGAACAAACAAAACCACGCAGGACCAGGCAAGGTGGTGGGTGACCACGCGCCGTTTCAGCCGCAGGACAAACAGGGTTAGATAGGCCAACCAAATGCCGACCGTGACAGTGAGTTTGGCCCAGTCGGTGGCGCCGGAAGATCGAATCCAGTGGGATGAGCCAACCGTCAGTGAAACGGTTAACACGGCCACTCCGAGGAGCAGGAGCCGGAAATTGACATGATCCAAATCGACGATGGAGGGGAGGTAGCGGAACAGCCCGTGGGTGCGCTTGCGCTTGAGGGCGTGGTTTTGCAGCAAATACATGCAAGCGGTCAGGGCCAGGATGGCGAAAATGCCGTAACTGAAAATGGCGAGGGCCGCGTGCAGCTCGATCCAAACATTGGGGCCGAGCACATGGGGCCGCCGGGCACCGTCCCAGTCGCCCACCAGCAG
>PXDN01000351.1 GCA_003566375.1 Opitutia bacterium | reverse complement strand
TCCAAATCGCCGGTGGAGGCCACCAGCGGCGGCAGGAAGCGGATGACGTTTCCACCCGCCCCGACCGTGAGCAAGCCCAACTCCCGCATCTCCGCGATGACCGGCGCCGGATCGGTGGACAACTGCACCCCGACCATATGGCCGCGCCCGCGCACCGCCTCGATCTTGTCGGGATTGTCCTGTCGCACCTGCTCCAGCAAGCGGATGAAGTGAGGCCCCTGCTGCTTCACCTTCGCGAGCAAGCCCTCGTGTTCGATGACCGTGAGGGTCGCCAGGCCGGCCGCGCAGGCAAGGGGCGATCCCCCGAAAGTGGTTCCGTGCGATCCGGGCGGGAGCAGTTCCGCGTGTTCCTCCCGCACCCACATGGCGCCGATGGGAAAACCGCCCCCGAGCCCCTTGGCCATGCCGATGGCGTCCGGCGCGATGCCGGATTCCTCAAAGGCGAAAAAGGCACCCGTGCGGCCCATCCCACACTGCACTTCATCGATCAACAACAACAGGTTGTGCCGGTCGCACAACTCCCGCAGCCCTTGCAGGAATTCCGGTTCGCAGAGGTGGATGCCGCCTTCACCCTGCACGGTCTCGACCAGGATCGCCGCGGTTTCCTCGTCCACCAACCCGGCAAAGCTGTCGACGTTGTTCAGCTCGCCGAATGAAAATCCGGGCAACAGCGGGGAGAATCCTTTCTGAATTTTCTCCTGGGGCGTGGCGCTCACGCACCCGAGGCTGCGGCCGTGAAAGGCGTTCTTCGCGCAAATCACCTTGAAGCACTTGGCCTCTTCGCCCGACTTGCGGATACCGTGCCGCCGGGAAAGCTTCAGCAAAGCCTCGTTGGCCTCGACCCCGCTGTTACAAAAAAACACCTTGCCCGGGTGCCCGGCTTTCTTCGCCAACACCGCCGCCAGCCGACCTTGCAGCTCGTTGCGGAACAAATTGCTGGTGTGCCCGAGCCGGGCGGCCTGCTCGGCAATCTGACGGGCCCAAAACGGGTGGGCGTGCCCAAGGCCGTTGACCCCGATTCCGGACGTGAAGTCGAGGTATTCCCCGCCCTTGTCGTCCCACACCCGAACCCCGCGGCCCCGGACCAACGTCAGCGGGGCTTTGGGATAATTTCCCAGCACATACTTGTCGTAAAGTTCCTCGGTTTCCTGCGGTGTCATGGTTTCTTATGAAAACCGGCAACCTCCCACGGCAAGCCAAAACAACACCACCGGTGGCGGAAGCCGTTCCCCAGGGGAAGCCAGTCCCCCCGGTTGACTTCCGCCTCCGCCCCATTCATGACCGGCCGCGCGGGTTGATGCCGTCGAGCAGCTCTTCCACTTCGCGGCGCACGGGTTTGCCGCGGCCGAGCAAAGCCGCCCCGGTGAAAACCAGCAGCGCCACCGCCGCGGGCCCCCCGACCCGCAGGAAGGCCGGGGCTTCGCTCAGACCGTAAGCGATGAACAGAAAGGCCGCGAAACCGGCCAGGGTGGAGCCGATCGCCGCCGCCGGGCCGGCATGCCGGAAAACCGGCATCAGCCCGAACAACATCGGTATCGAGACCGGACCGACCAACGCCCCGAACCACGACAGGATCAATCCCAGCACCCCGCCAAAGCGCTCCGCCTCCAGCGCGATGACCAGCGTGAGGGCGGTGAACGCGCAGGTCGTCACCCGCGCCACCAGCAGGGAACGCCGCGGCCCCATGTCGCGAAACCGTCGCGAGGCCAGCGGCAAAATATCCCGCGTGATCACCGCCGATATGGTGTTGGTGTCCGAAGTGGTCATCGACATGGTGTTGGCGAACATCGCCGCCAGCACCAGCCCCACCAGGCCGGCCGGCAGGAATTTTTGGGTCAGCTCGGCGTAGGACTGCGACGGATTATCCAAACCCGGCAGCAACAACGGCGCCGCCCACATCGGGAAAAAAAGAATCAACGGCCACACCAGGTAGAGACCGCCCGAAAGCAGAGCCGACTTGCGGGCGCTCTCCGCCGAGGGAGCGGCGATGTAACGGGCGGCCAAATTCCAAGTGCCGCCGTTGTAGCTGAGAAACGCCACCAGCAGAAACGCGAAAAAGAAGGGCGGCCCGTAGGGTCCGTTGAACAGCCCGGCGTGGCCTTCCGGCAAATCGGACCAAACTCCGGTCACGCTGCCCGCTCCGCCCAAATGGAGAACCACCGCCACAAACAAGACCACCCCCGCGACGATTTGCACCACAAACTGGGCCAGGTCAGTGTACAAATCGGCCCACAAGCCGCCGACCGTGATGTAAACCAGTGAAATTCCGCCGGAGAGCAGGATGCCGGTGGCCAGCGGCAACCCGGTGAACCCGTGCAACAGAATCCCGATCGACGCCCACTTCGCCCCGGCGTCAAACAGTTTCAACAACACCCCGCTCCAGGCCATGACTTGCTGGGTGGGGACGTTGTAGCGAAGCCGCAAATACTCGGTCGGCGATTCGATGGCCAGCCGCTGCCGCAACCGGCACCAGCGGGGGGCAAAGAGAAACGCCCCGGCAAAGCAGGCGATGGCGATTGGCAATGCCCACCAAATGTAGAGGGTGAACCCGTGCTCGTAGGCCACCGCCGCGTAGGCGACAAACACCACCCCGCTGTATCCGGAAACATGATGCGAAATCCCCGCCAGCCACCACGGAGCCTTGCCGCCGGCCACGAAAAAATCCCCCGATGCGTGGATTTTCCGGTAGGAGACAAACCCGATGAAAACCATCAGGAGAAAGAACAGGGCGACAACGGTGTAATCGGCGAATTGCATGGGTTAACGGCCTCCGATCATTCCGACGGAGGCGTCCGCGAACAAGCTTCAAAAATCATGTGCGGCCGACTTTCCTCACGCTTCGTCCGTCCAATGGATGGTCACCGGCGCGTCCACTTCGGGATGGAGGCTGCGGTGCACCGGGCAGGCGCGGGCGGCCTTCTCCAGGCGGCCGCCGGGATCCGCGGACCGGGGGATCGGCATGCGCAGGTCGACCACCAACCGGGCGATGCGGCGCGGCGTCTCCGTGGACATCTCCTTGGTTACGTCAACCGTCATCCCTTTGAGGTCCACTTGGTGGCGCTCGGCCACGATTCCCATGGTGGTGGCCATGCAGGCGGCCAGCGCGGTCGCCACCAGATCGGTGGGGGAAAAGGTCTCTCCCCGCCCGTGATTGTCCACCGGCGCGTCCGTTTCCAAACGGGAGCCGGACGGCCCGTGAACCGCCGCGCAGCGGAGTTGCCCTTGGTATGCAATGCTCATTTTGACCATGAACGACAGTTTGGGAGAAAATTCGCCACCGCGCCAGCCCAACCCGGCGATGCTTGAAAAGAAAAAGGTTGCCGCGACCTCATTCATATGTTTCTGTTTAGACTGAAATGATTGAAGAACCGATCAGTCTGACGCCGGTGCAGCAAAAATTCATCCTTCACTGGGGTGAAATGGGAACACGCTGGGGCATTAACCGGACCGTCGCCCAGGTGCACGCCCTGCTTTACATTTCCGCCAAGCCGCTGCATGCCGAGGAAATCACCTCCACCCTGCAAGTCGCCCGCTCCAACGTCAGCAACAGCCTGAAGGAATTGCTGGGATGGGGCATTATCCGGCGGGTGCATGTGTTGGCCGACAAACGGGATCATTTTGAATCGCTCTCCGATGTTTGGGAGATGTTTCGCATCATTCTGGATGAACGGAAAAAACGGGAGATCGACCCGACCTTGCGGCTGCTGGAAGAGTGCATGCGGGAATTCCGTGAGTCCGGCGAAACGGGAGATCCCGCCGAGAAACGCCTGAAAGAGATGCATGAATTTCTGCGCATCACCTCTTCCTGGTACGGGCAAATCAGCCAATGGCCGACCAAAATGCTGATCCAGTTCTTCAAAGCGGGTGACAAGGTCCGTCGTTTTCTGAAACCAGGTTCCTGACGCCCACCCCCAGGAATTCACCAACGGAGCAAGCACGCGCTTCATGATTTCAGCCAAACCAGAAACAACAGAAACCAAAGACCGGGAGCGCCCCGCTGCCGGCTGGGTTTTTTACGACGGCGACTGCCGTCTCTGCCAAGCCTCGGTGGCGCGTTTCGAGCCGTGGCTCGGGCCGCGCGGGTTTCTTTTTGTGCCGCTGCAAAGCGCGTGGGCGCGCGAAAAACTGGGGATGGCGGAAGGGGACCCGCTCTTGGAAATGATCGTGCTTACCCGGGATGGACAACGTTTTGGAGGAGCCGACGCGGTTCTCCACCTGGCTTCGGCGGTGCCGGGAGTGCGCCCGTTCGCCTGGCTGGCCGGCCTGCCGGGAGCCCGCCGCCTCAGTCACTGGACTTACCGCCGCATCGCGGAGCGCCGCCATTGCGCCGCGGGTGCCTGCGCCCTCCCCGGCGCCTCTTCGGGCCGACCGCGCGCGCGGTGGATGCGGCATGTCACGCCGGTGGTGCCCGCCGCCATCGTGCTGGCCGCGGGCGCGGCATGGCCGCCGTGGGTTTGGATGTGGAGCCTGGCGCTGGCGGTTTTTTTCGGTTGCAAGCTGGCCATGTGGATCGACCGGGCGGGAGTGTTTTGCGGCCAACCGCTGCGTCGGCGCGGCGGGTTTCTGTTCCTGTGGGTGGGCATGGACCCGCGGCCGTTTTTGCGCGATGGCCCGCCCTCCCTCCAAGTGGCCGCCGGAGACTGGTTGCGCGGGGGTGTCGGGGTTTTCCTCGGGTTGGCGCTGCTGCTTTTCGGCGTCCCGGCTGCGGCCGAATGGGATCCGCTGGCGGCGGGATGGGCGGGCATGATCGGCTTGACGGCCCTTCTGCATTTCGGGCTGTTTCACTGGCTGGCCATGGCATGGAGGACGGCGGGAGTGCCGGTGGAGCCGATCATGAACCGACCCCTCCGCTCGCGCGGTTTGGGAGAGTTTTGGAGTCGGCGCTGGAACTTGGGATTCACCGACTTGGCCAACCGGTTGGTGTTTGAACCGCTTTGGCGAAAAACCGGTCCGGCCGGTGCCACTTTGGTGGTATTCGCCGTTTCCGGGTTGGTGCATGAACTGGTGATTTCGATTCCTGCGCGCGGCGGACATGGCGGGCCGCTGGCGTATTTCCTGTTGCAGGGCGGCGGGGTGTTGCTTGAGCGGAGCCGGGTGGGGAAACGCCACCTTCACGGCTGGGCGGG
>PXDN01000198.1 GCA_003566375.1 Opitutia bacterium | reverse complement strand
CTGTTTGGATACCTGCTGCTGTTGCTAATCGGCGCGGCCATGACGGTGGTGATGCAAAGCTCGAGCGCGGCGGTGGCCACGACCTTGGCGGCCCTCCATGCCGGGGCGATCGGGTTTGGCCAAGCGATGCCGCTGGTGATCGGTCAGGCCATCGGGACCACCGTGACGGCGGCCATTGCGGTGATCGGCGCCACCACGGCGGCCAAACGGACGGCTCTGGCCCATATCCTTTTCAACGCGGCGACGGGAGGAATCGCCCTGCTGATGCTGCCGCTCTATATTTATGTGTTTGGGAAAGTGGAGGCGTCGTTGGGGGAACCGCCCGGCGCGGTCAGCCTGGCGGCCTTTCACACTTTGTTCATCGCGGTCGGGGTTTTGGTGTTTTTGCCGTTCGCGGGCCAGTTCGCCCGTTTCATCGAGCGGTTGTTGCCGGAGAAAAAGTCGGCGGTGACCCGTTATCTGGACGCGTCGCTGTTGCTGATGCCGTCGGTGGCGGCCGAGGCGGCGCGGAACTCCCTGCGCGAAGTCGCCCTCCGGCTCATGCGCGCTTTGTTGCATACAGTTCGTCCGGAAGGACCGTCGGCGGGCGGAGGCGAAATCCTTGACAAAGCCGAAGCGCTCCGGGCGATGGAGGGGATACGGAGTTTTCTGGGAGGAATTCCCCTTTCACCCGGAGAGGAACGGACCGGCGAAGTGCGCATCGCCCTCTTCCATGCGCTGGACCATTTGACCCAACTGGCCAACCTGCCGTTGGAACCCTTGTCGGCGGGTCCAACCGCCGGGCCGGCTTTTCGTTCCATCACCGAGGGGGTGGGGAAGGTCTTGGCGGGAGCTCTATCCGCTTTGGAGGAGGAGGGGGCATCGGTGAGGATGGAGAACCTCGAAACGCTCTCACGGGAGGTGGCCGCCCTGCGCCGCGGGGAGCGCTTGCGCTTGTTGGGTGAAACCGGGGGAGGCAAATTGGACGCCGAGGGAACGCTTCGGATGCTGGATTTAATCCGGGCTTTGGATTCCGCCGCTTACCATGCCTGGCGAACAGCGTTTTATTTGCGCTCCGAAAAAGTTGCGGATGGAAAGGGGGGCGGGGATTGAAAAATCTTTTGCAACACACGGAGTCCTCGCCTGCCTTTGCCATGCCATGGTGATCCCGATGTATTTGTTGCTGCCCTTGGCCAGTGGCTTGGGCTACGCGGTGGCCGCGCTGCTGTTAAAACGGGCGATGGCCTTCGGTCTCGGACCATGGCGGATTTCGTTTTTCTCCAACTGGGGCATGGCGTTGGTCGGGCTGCCGTTTTTGCTGATTGGATCCACTTCCGACGGGAGCGGATTGTGGTACCAACCGTTTTTGGCGGGCGGGTTCTTTTTCCTCGGGCAGATTTTCACGTTTCTGGCCTTGTTTCGCGGCGATGTTTCGGTGGCCACGCCGCTGATGGGCAGCAAGGTCGGGTTTGTGGCCTTGCTGACCGTGTTTCTACTGGGAGAACCGGTGCCGTTGATTTGGTGGATCGGCGCTTTTCTGACCATGGCCGCCCTGGGGTTGCTCGGTTGGAGCAAACCGGAAGGGCGGGGCAAAATCTGGATGTCCATCCTCCACGCCCTGGTGAGCGCGTTTTGTTTCGCCCTCACCGATGTGCTCGTCCAGCAGTGGGCGCCCGGTTGGGGGGTCTCCCGCTTTTTGCCACTCCTTTTTTTGTCGGTTGGGGTGTATTCGTTTCTGTTCCTGCCGTTTTTCCGCACCGGCTTGTTGGATTTTGAAAAACCGGGGAGACCGTGGCTGATTGGCGGTTGCGCGCTGCTGGGATTGCAGGCGCTCGGCATGGGGGTGGCGCTCGGGGTGTACGGCCAGGCCACCGCCGTGAATATTGTGTACAGCACGAGGGGCATCTGGAGCGTGGTGCTGATTTGGGTCGTGGGGAACTGGTTTTACAATGAGGAGCGGCTGGCCGGGCGGGCGGTGATGACCCGCCGCCTGATCGGCGCGGGCTTGCTGCTGGCGGCGGTTGTTCTGATCATGGTTGGCTGAGGGGCGGTTTCAGGCGCCTCCGGCTTTGTTATGAATTACAGGGAAACCAAGGAATATCTTTTCAATCTGCGCGGCGGCGGTTCCAAATACGGAATCGACCGAATGCGTCTGCTGGTGGAAAAGCTCGGGCATCCGGAGCGGAAACTGCGTGTGATTCATGTGGCGGGCACCAACGGCAAAGGGTCGGTCTGCGCCATGGCGGAATCCATTTACCGCGCCGCTGGCTTCAAGACCGGCCTTTTCACCTCCCCCCACTTGGTCAGGTTGGGCGAGCGGGTGCGTGTCAACAACGTGTTGTTGACGGAGGACCGGATCGTCCGCCTGACGCGCCAATTGCGGGACGTGTCCCAAGAGATCACGCGGGCGGGTTCGCCGGAGGATCATCCCACGTTTTTCGAGTTCATAACCGCCATGGGGTTTCTTCATTTTGTGGAGAATTCGGTCGATGTGGCCGTTTTCGAAACCGGTCTCGGCGGCCGCCTCGATGCGACCAATGTGGTGGAGCCGGCCGTGACCGTGATCACGTCGATCGGACTGGATCACTGTGAGATGCTCGGCCACACCCACGCGGCCATCGCGCGGGAAAAAGCGGGTATTCTCAAACCGGGAAAACCGCTGGTTCTGGGCCGCGTGAACGATGAATCCCGCGCCGTGATCGAGGAAGTGGCGCGGGAGCGCGAGGTGCCGGTGATCCGGGTGGATGATGTGTTCGGGGAAGGGGAGGGACGGCGTCCGTGGCCGGAAACTTCCCTGGAGGGAGAGCACCAGCGGCTCAACGCCGCCGCCGCCGTCCTGGCGGTCGAACGGCTTGCCGGAGAGCTTCCGGTGACGCCGGAACAAGCCGCCGCCGGTTTGGCCCGCGTCGAGTGGCCCGGCCGCTGGCAGCGGCTTGTTCTGGGCGGGGTAAATCACATTTTTGAAGCGGCCCACAATCCCGAGGGAGCGGAGGTGCTCGACGCGCAACTCAGCCGGTTGACCGCCGCCGGCATCCGCCCCATTGTGGCCGCCGGAGCCCTGGGGGATGACCGGGCGAGGGCTTTGTTTTCCGTCATCGGCCGCCATGCCGCCGAAGTGGTGCTTTTCATGCCCAACCAAAAGCGGGCGACATCCTTCGAAGTCATGAAGTCGTTTTTGCCGCCGGATTTCCAGGGGCCGGTGCGTTTCGGGCGGGTGCGTGAGGAGTTTTCGCCCGCCGGGTTCCATCGGGCGCGTCCGGGCGAAACGGTGGTGGTCACCGGGTCCATTTATTTAATCGGCGAGGTGATGGAAGCCCTGGAGGGTGTCGAAACAGGGGAAGAGACTTTGCAATGAATGGTTTCCCGGCCGGGGTGGCTCCGCAAGTCAGAGAAAGATTACCACCCACGTGGCCCGGCGGCGGCTCCATTCCCGCGCGAGCGAGCGCACGAATTCCACGTTTTCCGCATAGTCCACCCTTCGCTTGGGCGACCAGCGGCGGCCGGGAGGACAGCTTGCTCCCCGCAGATTGGTGATGAGAACGGTAACGCGGGGGTGGGGGGAGAGCTTTTTAAACAACGGGATCAATTCATGGCGGGCCCAGAGCGGATCAAAGCCGCCCCCCCGGCCTCCGGCGTGCCAGTGGGCAAAGCCGTGTGCCGGGCGGCGGCGGAAATGCCGCTCCAGCAAGTTGGCCGCCGCGTGATAAAAAGCGTCCGCCGCCGGTTGGGCGGGTTCCTGTTCGCGCAGGGCCGCCTCGATGCCCTGCTTGATCTGACGGGCCAGGTAGAGATCGTGCCCGGTCAGCTCGGAAAACAGGGCGTTGATGAAGTGCAGCCGAACCGCGTCTTCGCGTGTCATGCCCCGGGGGCGTCCATGCGGGAGATTTCCAGCATGAACTCGTTAATGTCGCGAAAATCCTTATACACACTGGCAAAGCGCACGTAGGCCACCTTGTCGATCTCGCGAAGTTTCCGCATGATCTCCTCCCCGATTTCCCGGCTGGGGATTTCGTCGTCGTATTTATCCTGCAAAAGGGTGGTCACGTCGGTCACCAGCATGCGCAGTTGCTCCACATCGACGGGACGTTTTTCGCACGCGCGGCTGATGCCCGACAGCATTTTCACCCGGTTGAACTCCTCGCGGCGGCCGTCCCGTTTCAGCACGGTCAACCCCTCGCGTAAAATTTCCTCCGTGGTGGTGTAGCGGTGCCCGCATTTGAGGCATTCCCGGCGGCGGCGGATGGAGGTGCCGTCTTTGTTGACCCGGGTGTCAACCACACGGTCTTCCAACGATGTGCATTTCAGGCAACGCATGGGAATTCCTTCGTTATAACTTAAGGAAATTCTCCAGCATTTTCAACCCGCCCTCGGTGGCGTGGGATTCGGGATGAAACTGGACGCCCCAAATGGGCAACTCGCGGTGGCGGAGGCCCATGATTTCCCCCTCCTCCGTTTCCGCCGTGATTTCCAGGCAGGCGGGCAGGGAATCCCGTTCGACCAGCAGGGAATGGTAGCGGGTGGCGGGAAACGGGTTGGGCAAACCGGCGAAGACATCCGTGTCATGGTGGCGGATGGGGGAGGTTTTCCCGTGCATGAGGCGTGACGCCCGCACGACTTTGCCCCCGAAATGCTGCCCGATGCACTGGTGACCGAGGCAGACTCCGAGCAGGGGTTTTCGCCCGGCAAAGGCCGCGATCAGGTCGAGGCTGATTCCCGATTCATTGGGCGAGCAGGGGCCGGGCGAGATCATGACCCGGTCCGGGTTCAGCGCCAGCGCCTCTTTCGCGGTGATTTCGTTGTTGCGAAATACGCGCTGATCCACCCCCAGTTGGCCAAAGTATTGAACCAGATTGTAGGTGAAGGAATCAAAATTGTCGATGACCAGTAACATAGCGTGCCGGGAGAAACGGAAAATTTCCCATTCGGAAACGACAAACACTTTTTCCATGAGCGCAAGAACATAGAGGCAGATTTGATTCAGCCGGGAAGGAAAACGCGGGAGAATAGGAGTGGTGGAGGGATGGGTTCAGAAAGGGCGGCTGGCCGGTGGTGTTTGGATGTGGCGGTATGGGGAGGTTTTTTTATCGGGATCCAAATCGCCATCGAAATCGGGATCGATGGCGGGTTCGAATGGCGCGGGTGATTCCGG
>PXDN01000252.1 GCA_003566375.1 Opitutia bacterium | reverse complement strand
TTGGAGTTCGGGCGCGATCAGGTGGACTACCAGGGTCCCGGTTCGAAACGGCTGACCTTTTTTCCAAGCTGGAACGAAGAGGCGGACCACCGCCTTCCGCGCGTCCATGGAAAGGAACTGGATTTCAAGCCCGCGAACATCTACCGGAGCCCCTTCCTGCAACTCCCCCGCGGCGGCGACACCATAACCATCACCGTCGGCCCGTTCCGGGATGAGTTGACGTTCAGCCGGAATCGTTCGGCGAACTGATCGACAAAGCGGCGATTTTTGGCCGCCACGAGAAGGAATCAGGAAGTGGATGCCTTGATCAGGGTGGGGAAGGGCATCAGTTCGAGTTCCGCGGCATCCGGGTCGGCCGGTCCGCCGTCAAGCGGCAGGCCGAGGCGGCGGCAGAAATCCTCATAGCGGATCACCTCCATTCTCCCCTCCGCGTCTTCGACAATGGCGGTCAGTGATTCAACCCAGTCGCCGGAATTCAAGTAATGGACACCATTGATGAACTTGTCATCCGGGGTGTGGATGTGGCCGCAGATCACGCCGGTGCATCCGCGGCTGAGGGCCAGGCTGGTAATTTGATCCTCGAAACTGGAAATGAAATTCACCGCGCTTTTGACCCGGGCTTTAATCATCTTGCTGATGGAATAGGCTTCCTTGCCGCGCCAAATCCGGAATTTGTTGTAAAGCCGGTTGAAGCTCAGCAGCCAATCGTAGCCGACCGCCCCCAGGCGGGATACGAAAGCCAGGCGGGTGGTGATCACGTCGAACACGTCGCCATGCAGCACAAGGTAACGCCGTCCGGCGGTTTCATGAATGTGGTCCTCGACCACCTCGATATTTTCAAAACTCAACGGCAGAAACCGCCGCAGGATGTCATCGTGGTTGCCGCGCAAATACACGATGCGGGTGTTTTTCTTTTCCACTTTTTTGAGCAACAGGCGGACGAACCGGCTGTGGTCGTTGGTCCAACCTCCTTTCCGCTGCAAGCGCCAACCGTCGATGATGTCCCCGTTGAGAATGATCTTCCGGCAACGGACGTGCTTGAGGAGCTGGTTCACTTGGCGGATTTTGCAATCAAAAGTCCCCAAATGAACGTCGGACAAGATCAGGGTTTCGCAGGTATATGTTGGTTTTTTCACGGGCGCTTTGGTATCCGGATTTTCATGAAATTAATCGTTCCGACAAACCAGTTGCGAGCGGGAAGTCCGGGTTTCACCGGAATGTTTCCCTTCCGTAACCATTTTGTAACGACAGGGACGGTTTCAGGCCGGGGCGCGGACGCGCAGGGACTTTGGAATCACCTTGACCACCCATTCGGAAGCCTCCGGCCAAATTTCTCCGTCGGTGTGAAAAACGCCCCCGCCCACCCGCGAAATTCTGAAGAACGTTCCGCTTCGTCGCAGAACCCGCGGATGCCGGTCAAAGGAGCCGACAAACAGCCGCAGGGCCATGGCGGGCGCCCGCCAGCGGGGAACGGCGCCCACCGCCACCAAGTCCAGCACCCCGTCGTCCACGCGGGCGCCGGGAGCGACGCGGGCATTGTTACCCCATTGGTCGGAGTTGGCCACCGCCACCAGCCAAACCCGTTGGTTTGTCTCCCAGTCATTCCCGGCCATGCCGCAGGCGAACGGGCGTCCCCTCCACGCGGCGGCGGCGGTGATTTTGAAATACGGCCAGGGGCCGCGGCGGGCCAGGCCGGCCATCCGCTCCGCCACGTCCGCGTCCAAACCGATGCCCGCGACATTGAGAAACGGGTGTTCATTGGCCAGGCCGGTGTCGATGACCCGGTCGGTTCCGGCGGCCAGGGCGGCGACGGCGGCGGAGGTTTTCAGGGGGATCCCCAAGTGGCGGGCGAGCCCGTTGCCCGAGCCGCGGGGAACCAAACCGAAAACCGCCTCTCCGCCGATCAGCGGGCGGGCCACTTCGTTGGCCGTGCCGTCCCCGCCGACCGCCACCACCAGTCCGCACCCGTCCGTCAGGGCCTGCCTTGAGAGCGCTTCGGCATGGCCCGGCCGCTTGGTCATTTCCACCGCGCTGCCCGGGAACCAGCGTTCGACCGCCGTCCGCAATTCCGCCAATGCCGCCGCCGGTTGGCGGCCCCGGCCCGAGCTGGGATTGAAAATGAAGCGGGTCTTCATGGCGCTGGAGCGAATTCCACTCCGGCCAAAGCGTCCCGCGTGTCCCGTTCGTATTGATCCAAAATGAAATCCCACGGGATGCCGAGCGCGGTTTCCCTCGCCGCCTGCCTGATGGCGGCCCAGCGTTCTTGTTGTCCCATTGCGGCAACCACCCGCTCGACAAAACCATCCGCGTCCCCCGGGGATACGAGGCAGCCGTTTTCCCCGTCGCGGATGTGGAGGGCGGCCGCCGCGCAATCAAACGCCACCGTGACCAGACCGCTGGCCAGCGCTTCGGTCACCACGTTGCCGAAGGTTTCCGAAAGGCTGGGAAACAGAAACATGTCGGCCGAGGCGTAGTGGGCGGCCAAATCTTCGTCGTGGCGGAAGCCGGTGTAGTTGACGAAAGGATACCGAACTCGCAACTTTTTCAAAATCGGGCCGTCGCCCACCACCACGGTTTTGACCTCGGGATGGCGTTGGCGAAGCGCCTCCACCGAACGCATGAAAAGGCCGAGATTCTTCTCCGGCGCCACCCGCCCGACCGAAAGCAGGACCACATCGTCCTTCCCCGCACCCCAAGACGTCCGCAACGCCGGGTCCCGGCGGGCCGGGGAAAACAGGGCGGTGTCCACGCCGCGCCCCATCAGCCGCAGGCGGGAAAATCCGCACTCCTCGAGATGCGCGATCATTTCCACGGTCGGCGCCAGGGTCATCCGCCCCCGCGCGTGAAAGGTCCGCAGCCAGCTCATCACCGGAGTGGTCAGCCACGGCACGGAATAATGCCGGGCGTAGGTGTGGAAATTGGTGTGGAAACTGGTGATCAGCGGCAACCCCAGGCGGCGGGCTTCTCGCGCCGCGCTCCAGCCCAGGGGGCCTTCGGTTGCCACATGAACCAGATCGGGCGGAGCGGCCCGCCAGTGCCGCCGCAAATAGCGGGTGGCGGGAAATCCGACCCGGATTCCGCGGTAGCCCGGCACGCCCATGCCCCGCAACCTGACTTCGCGAAACGGCAGGTTTCGGGGTGCCCCGTCGGCCGGTTGACGCGGACGGATCACCGTCATGTCGTGCCCCCGTTTGGCCAAACCGCCGACCAGGCGTTTCAGGGTCATGGCCACGCCGTTGACCTCCGGCGGAAACGTTTCGGTAACAAGATCGATCTTCATGCGTGGGTGGATGATTCCGTGGATTGGACCTCAAGAATGTTCAAAAGATCGCGTTCCCATGTTTCACAGACTTTCTCCCAGGTCAGTCCCCCGGCGGTTTGCCGGGCGGCCCGGCCCATTTCCCGCCAGCGGGCGCGTTCCGGGACCGCGCATACGGCCCGGTCGAGGAAATCCTTTTCATCCCCAAACTTGGCGTAAAACCCGTTCCCGCCATCCCGTCCGTGTTCGGCGGCGGCGGCGTAATGGTAAGCGACCGCCGGCAATCCGGCCGCCATCGCCTCCATCACCACATTGCCGTAGGTTTCGGTGACACTTGGAAAGAGAAACAAATCGGCCGAGGCGTAGTGTGCTCCCAGATCCTCCCCGCCCCGGGGGCCGGCGTAAATGAAATCCGGATACTCCCGCCACCACCGTTCGGCCAGCGGCCCGTCCCCGACCAACACGAACCGGGCCTTGGGTTCACGTTCCCGCATCGCCTGAAAGGCCCGCGCGGCCAACGGCAGGTTTTTTTCCGCCGCCAACCGCCCGACATACAGCACCACCGGATCCTCCGGCTCCGCTCCCCATTCCCGCCGCAGCGACTCCGACCGGCGGCGGGGGTGAAACAAGTCACCGTCCACGCCCCGGCCCAGAACGCGGCAGGAATGAATGCCGTTTTTTTCCAACCCGTCGCAGACCGCGCGCGTCGGGGCAAACGTGGTCAGGGTTTGGTTGTGGAACCACCGCAGGTAGGCCAACCCGGCGGAGCGCGCCCAAGCCATCCGGTAATGGCCGCTGTATTGGTCAAAATTCGTGTGGTAGCTGGAACTGGTCGGCAACCCGAGTCGCTTGGCCGCCCGCACCGCGCTCCACCCGAGCGGGCCTTCGGTCGCCACATGGACGAGATCGGGAGGCGATTCCCTCCACAGGCGGCGCAAACGCCGCCCGGCCGGCCAGCCGAAGCGCAGGTTGCCGTAGCCGGGAATGGGCGCGCCGGCCACCACCACGTCCGGCCCGGCGGGCGCGGAGGCTTCTCCCGCCTGGCGGGGGCGGACCACTTGCAGGGAGTGTCCCCGCGCAACCATCCCTTTCGTCAGCCGACCCAAGGTCATGGCCACGCCATTGACTTCCGGAGGAAAGGTTTCTGTGATCAGCACGATCCGCATGGATGCGACGAATCCATCAATCCGGCCCCCGGTGCAATCGAATTCCGTGCCGTCACCGGTTTGTCACAGGGCTCCCTGGCGGGACCCATTACACGGATTGGCTAATCGAGGGTGGCGGGGAAGTCGTTTGGCTACCCCGGCCGGAAAATCATCCGAGGACCTCAAACTCCGGAAATTTCGCGACTGCCCGATCAAAGGTTTGGGTTTTCACCGCGCCGTTTCGCTTGGCGGCCAGGGCGGTTAGATGTTCGGGAAGATCGCCTTTCACCCGGGCCCGTCCGATCGCCGCGGCAACGTCGGAACCGCCCTCGACGCGGAAGCGTTCGTCTGTCACCACGGACTGAAGAACTTCCAGAACCTCCTTTTTCCGAAGCCCGTAGCTTTGCAGAACCCAAGCCGTTTCCACCAGAGTCACGGAGGAGAGCCAGATAACATCGCCTTTTCGAGCGGCCTTCTCCAATTCCGCTCTCACGATAACGAGTTGGCCGGCATCGTCCTCGGTCAAATGCCGAACGAGGCAATGGGTGTCCCAGCCTTTCATCGCGAAGGCCGCCGATATCTCTTCGCCGCCGCCGAGGCGGCAGCCTCTTTCATCTCGTCCACGGTCAGGGAAACTTTTTTCCGCATAAAGGGAACGGCGGCTCCATCGCTTTTGTGCCGGCCTCCCTTCTTGCGCAGCACGAACCGGCCGTCGCTTCCTTTTTCGAAAGCCACCCG
>PXDN01000114.1 GCA_003566375.1 Opitutia bacterium | reverse complement strand
GCATGGCGCGCGGCGAGGTGACCACCATCGCCGATCTCGCCGCCGAGGAAGGGTTGTCCGACCGATATGTCAGCCGCCTCCTGCGCCTGGCTTGGCTGGCGCCGGACGTGCTCGAGCGGCTGGTCGTGCGCCGCGAAAGCTGCGCGATCAGCCTCTATGACCTGTGCTTCGTGGCCTCCCTGCCGTGGGAAGAGCAGTCGGCGCAGGTTTTCGACTGAGCCACTCTCAAAAGACCATTCCAAGGATCCGGTTTCGAGGCTACCGTCAGCAAACACCACTTTGCCTGAGGTTTGTTTTGCTTGACGAGAATGCACTGGGGCCCGGTTTTCCCGAATGGACGGAACTCGGGCAGGAAACGGGCCTTGATCCACTCGGGATGCAACGACCGATCGAGGTCGTCTATCAATCCCTTTTGCCGGGCATCAGCACCATCACACTTCGGCTTCGCTACTATTCGTTCTTTCCCTGGCTTCTGGAATCCTATGCGCGAGGCAATGGAAGCACCGATATGCAGGAGTTTCGGTTCTTTCAGCGAAAGGCGGAAGCTCTCTATGCCCTGCTATGTGCCCATGGTGACTATGAGCTGGGCATCGCCGGGATACTCTGGGCCAGTCGGGAGCTTCGGGGTCTTGGCGAACAAACTGACCCAAATGCGATGGTCGATTTCTCGTCAGCCGCAGACCCGGATTCCCGCCAGAACCGCTACCTTGAGAACAAGGGGGGTGCTTTCGGCGGCATCTATGCTAGCCAGCTTCGTGAGATGGGCTTGGTGCGTGTCGATGACCCCAACATACCCATTCCATATTGTACGAATGCTGCGATGGACTTGGCAGGCGCCATGTCTGATCAGCTTGGCGATCTGGCAGAGGTCTTTCTCGGTGCTGTCGAGACGGGCCGCGTAACGATCAAAACGCTCGATCGGCTTGCGCTGATGAAGCCATCGAGATTGCCCGCCGACAGCGCTGAGCAGCAAGCCCTGGCTGCGGTCTTGATGGGACGACAACAGAACGCGGGTGAAACGGATGTCATGAGGCGCCAGACCCTCATCGAACTGCTGCGGTTGGCCGGCGAGCTTAAAAGAATCCCGCGGGCCGATGACGCGAAGTGGGCGTGGTTTAACGCAGGCAATTCGCAAGAAACCGACCGCAATGATGTTCTCGGGCTTTGGTCGCTGTATCAAGCCAGCGACCTTTGCCGCGTGGCATATGAAGGCTTGCTGTCGGCAGCGCTTCAGTCGCTTGAGGCCGCCCCGTACCGCAGGCAGACACTGCGAGAGATTGTCGCCGACCTGATCGAGGCAACCGATCTGGATAATACGCTAACGCTCGCGGAGTATCTGCGGGTCCAGACAGCAGACGAAGAACCGGAAATCGTGGCGAAGCAGGCTGTTTCCGAACTTCTGGAGGCAGAAAAGACCGGGGACCCCGAGGGCGAGATCAGAGCGTCCATTCGTCTGCTTTCGGCGCTTTGGGGAAAGAGCTCGGATTATTCGAGTTCCGTTCTCAGACGGCTTCGCTCGGCCGATCACTTCCAGTCATATGCTACCGAGATACGCTTTCTTGAGCAGCGAATGTCGGCACCGGCAAGATCAGCATTCGAGGAGATGATCTCCTCTCGCGTGATCAAGCGCCATCTCTGGGTCGCTTCGCGCAAATTCCGCAATCAGAAGGCCTACACTTTCCTCATGGAACCGGATGAGGGCCAGTTGCGCTTCCGTAGCCGGTTTTCCGTTTCTCCCAGCAGCCCGCGGATCGATCAAGCAGTTCAATTTCTGCACGACGCGAAATTGTTGGACGACAAAGGCCCAACACCTCTTGGACTTGCTGAAATCGAGCGTCAATGAAGTATTACGAAGCTTTCTCGGGAAGTGGATACGACTCTGCTTTCATGACGACCTACGCCTTTTCGGCGCAGACGTTCGAAGATGTGCCGTTCCCGAGGCTGCGGGGTGGCGGATGCCGGAACATCACCGTTCTGGCGGACCGCGGAATGCTCAACATGAGCTTTGATGAGTTCGGACCGCCACGCTATGCCGGCACCCTCTACCATGTGGTGAAGGCGACAATGCCCGGCGCCTTCCATCCCAAGATCACTCTTTTGGCAGGCGCCGCTAAGGGCCGATTGATGATCGGTTCCGCGAACCTAACAGGATTGGGACTTGGCGGAAATCGAGAATTGGTCGCCGATCTCTCCTACAGCGCAGACAATCCTGAATTCAGCCCATTCTTCGGACAGGCAATGCGGTACATGGCGCGCCACGTGCCTCGGGACGATCCATGGTTTTCCGCGGCACTTGACCGAGCCTTGAGGCAGGCCTCGTGGCTACGAACGGCCATGGCCGACGAAACCGTGACCGAGCGGGACGACATCAGTCTGATCATCGACCGCCCCGAGGACACCATTCTTGATCAGATCACGGCCAAGATTGGCACTGACCCGATCCGCCGCCTCATTGTTCTTTCGCCGTATTGGGACCAAGGACTGGAAGGATTGAGACGGCTACGGTCGGTGCTGGGGATGCCGCCAACGGATATCCTCATTCAACCCGCCGCAGGCCTGTTTCCAGTTGAAAGCCTGGGAAGGCATGACAATCTGCGCCTTTTCAATGCCGAGGCTGCGCGCTCGTCGCGCTTCACGCATGCCAAGCTCTTTTTGGCCCTTGGTGAAGAGTCGGATCATGTGATCGCAGGCAGCATGAATTGCTCGAGCCCTGCCTTGCTTGGTTCTGCCGATGTCCCGGGCAATGCCGAGGCCGGGATTTACAAACGCGTTCCAAGCGGCATGGCGCTGGCCGCGCTCAACCTAGAGGGATACGAAGAGAACCCCGTCAGCCTGTCAGATTTGCCTGCGCGCGAAGAGCGGGCGCGGCCCGCAGCCGCAGAAGAATTGCCCGCCGATGCGGGCAATTTCGAACTCCGTGGAGGAGAACTGGTCTGGCACCCCCCGAACGATGCTGCCTTGGATGCCTCCGAGATCCGGTTGTTTGACCGCGACGACGAGGAATTGGCGCAGGTGCTTCAAATCGACGCCGGCGGGCGCAACAGATGGGCCATCGATCCCGATCTTCGCCGCCCGAGGGTTGCACGCGTGGTTGGCCATGCCGGCACGTGGTCTGCACCAGCCTCGATCGTTGATCTTGAGATACTGTCGTCCTCCACGCTTCCTGTCCGAAGGGGGCGGAAGCGAACGCTTGTCGATAGCCTCGCCGAGCTCGACCAGGAAGATCTGACAATTCTGGAAGCTCTCAACGAACTGGAAATGCTCGAGGAAACCGAGCAGAGCAGGAACGCGGGCGCCGTGTCATCCCGTAGCGTGACGCCGACGCCGCAGACCGACACAGAGCCGTCCCATCAGGTGCTGCCCTACGAGGCGTTTGTGGCTGCACGCAATCGATCAAGAATTGAGAAGGACGGACGGACGGCGTGGTCTCGTCCGCGCGAGGATGACCCGGCCGGGATGATCAATGCCTGCCTCAACCGCCTCGTCGGCCTTGTCTCGGAAGATCTGTCACAAGACGAGGAACGCGCCATGCTGGAAGACGCCGCGACCGACCTGCGAACGACCGAACCGGCCAAGGCTGAGGACATGGATGCCGAGGGCCTGAATCTTGCAGACACTACGGCCAGTCCGGCCCGGCGAGCTCGCGCCACGGCGACCGTCAGGAAATATGTCGACGCAGTTAAGGCATTTGAGAAGCGAACAGCGGCGCTGAAGGGCAGCCCCATAACAACAGCTGAACTGGTTCGCTTGCGGGCCCTCCTGCAAATCGTCTTGGCCGGGGCGATGCCGCTGGCCGGACAGGCAAGAAACCATCAGGTGCTTCCGTTAGAGACGAAGGATAGCACCGAGTGGCCGCGTCTGATCGGGCGATTGCTGCGCCAGCATTTCGGGACGATCCGCGCGCTGCAGTCCCTTCAGGTCGAAGACGATGAGAGCGAGCACACGCGGGTTCTGGGTTACCTTGCAACGGCGAGGTTCGCGGCACAGATGGCCGTTCGAGGGGCTCAGGCCAGTCGGTCGCTCGCTCCGATTCACAAGGCCCTTGGCGCGCTTTCAGCGGATCTGGAAACTCAGATCAAGGCGATCGCCTCCGCCGACGAAGCTGACCTCGCCCGGCTGCAAGAACTGGACGCCAAACTGGCATCGCGGTTTGGACCAGCGCTCGGGATATGAAACTGGCTTCGCACCGGGGCCCGCGCCTTCCGTCGCCACCTCGTTGTCTTACGACCAAACGCGCCTCCTGCGTGTTCGGTCTCTGTTTCGCTCGACAGCGAAGGAAACAGGGCGCGCAATTTTGGCGGGGTTGCGATTCAGGCCATTGAAAAAGCGAGGATATTTTCGACCGAACCAAAATCGGCACGGTTCGCCCGACCAGAGACGAGAGGCCATTCAGAGACGGAAATCGCTGTGCGCCCGCGTCTCAGCGGTTCGCATCCCTCCGGCAAACCCCTTTGAAAACAGGGAAAAATTCGGCTTCGATGGGCGGCATCAACGGGTTCGAAAGGGTGCTAGTGGCGGATGGGGTGGGTCTGACGTCGAACGTTCTCCACCTCCGTTCGACAGTAGATCTACGGTCGGTATGTTACCCGAGCGCCCTCATCAATGATAAGGAAACGATCCTGATGCGCCGGGTCATAGGGGTTCGGCAGCAGCGTAAACTTCGGCTCGGGCGTCAGTACGAAATCCACCTTAAGGATGAAGAACTCCTCACGCTGCCGCCTCCGACGCTTTCGGGCGATCTCTCTCGCGTGGCGGATCTCGGAGGTGCCGAGCGTGAAGCCGGTGCCATCCTCTTCGCTAGATTTGACCTCGATGTTGTAGGTGCAGCCATCCAGCATGAACGAGATATCGCAGCCTTTCCCCTCATCTACATAGGAAGCGTTGTCCGGAAAGGCTTTCGCACTGTAGGCCGAGACCCAGTTTGCCGGCGTGATGATCTCGGGCCCGTATTTGATCTGCAGCCAACGGAAGGCATGGATCTCGCCCGCTGCCCCGATCAGGTCCTCCATGTCCCTGCGTGTCTTCGGAGGCACTCGGGTGCCTGACGCGTGCAGGAAGCGGCTTGCTGAGATGTTTGGCCGCGTAGTCAGCGACCGTTTCGCACGGTCATGGCGGGTTTCGGCCTCTTTGGCCTGAAGTGCGCGCACCGGATCATGCCG
>PXDN01000192.1 GCA_003566375.1 Opitutia bacterium | reverse complement strand
TTTGCGGCTTAATTTTGTCAATCGCTTCGACGACGCGCCGGAGGAGCGGTTCGATATCGGGCGGATCGTGGTGACCCGCCGCCCGTTTTTCACCACTCCGGTGATCGAGATGCGGGAGGCGGACGGGCCGCCATGGGTTTCCGCCTGGTCGTGGGCGGTGGCGGATGGAAATTCCGGAAAAATCCTCGCCTCCCACGAGGCCGGCGCTTTCCGCAAGAACGCCAGCATCACCAAGGCGATGACCGCCCTGCTGGTGGTTCGGATGGCGGAAAAAGATCCCTCCTTGCTCGACGAAACCATCGTTTTTTCCGAGCGGGCCTCTTCCGCCCGCGGCAGCCACACCGGGTTGGAGGCGGGAGAAGCTTTGTCGGTCCGCGACGCTTTGTTCGGGTTGATGCTTCCTTCCGGCAACGATGCGGGTAACGCCATCGCGGAGCATTTTAACGACCGGCTCGATCCCCCGGAAGATCCGGATTCCGTTCCGTCCAGCCGAATCGGCCGCCACCATTGGGTGGCTGAGATGAACCGCACTGCGGTCGAACTGGGGATGAAAAACACCCTTTACCGCATTCCGTTTGGCGACGGCGGATCGGCCAGTGACCACACCAGCACGGCGGAGGATCTGGTGATGCTGGCGGTGGAGGGCATGCGGCGCCCGCTTTTTCGCGAAGTGGCGGGCACCCAAACGCATACCGGCACGGTGATCCAACCCGATGGCGGCACCCGGGAAATCACATGGAGAAACACCAACCAGTTTCTCGGCCTTCCCGGGTTTGACGGCATCAAGACCGGCACAACCCGCAACGCCGGCGCCTGCCTGCTCTCGACCGCCCGGCGCGGAGACAACCGTTTGATCGTGGTGGTCCTCGGCAGCGCCTACCGCGACCGCCGCTACCTCGACAGCGAGTTGCTCTATGATTGGGCGTGGGAAACGTTTTTCCCGGAATCATAGGTTTTGATTGTCTTGCCCTCCGGGGGATATCCCTTCAAATCCAAGGCCGATTATGTCCGCTTTGGAACTCATTCAGCTCAATTTGCTCACGCCGGTGGTGCTGGCGTTTTTCCTCGGCATGGCGGCCACGCTGCTGCGCAGCGACCTGAAAATGCCGGACGAGCTTTATCAGGGGCTTTCGATTTATTTGCTGCTGGCGATCGGGCTGAAGGGCGGAGTGGAATTATCGGCCGCCGCCCCGCGCGAGTTTTTGATTCCGGCCGGCGGCGCGGTTCTGCTCGGGCTGGCGGTCCCGCTATGGTGTTATGCGTTGCTGCGCAAAATCGGGCGCCTGACCGTGGCCGATTCGGCCGCTCTGGCCGCTCATTATGGGTCGGTCTCCGCCGTTACCTTCCTGGCCACCCTGGCTTTTTTGGCGGCGCTCGGGGTGCCGCATGAAGGCTTCATGCCGGCCCTGCTGGCCATCATGGAGGTGCCGGCCATCGTGGTGGCGTTGTTGCTGGCCCGTTCGCGGGTGCCGGAGCGCACCCCGTGGCGGGAATTGGCGCGGGAGATTCTCACCGGGAAAAGCATTCTGCTGTTGGCCGGGGGGCTGCTCATCGGGCTGATCACCGGCCGGGAGGGGTTCGCCAAAGTGGAGGGGTTTTTCGTGACTCCCTTCCAAGGGGTGCTGGCCCTGTTTTTGTTGGAAATGGGGATGGTCGCCGCCCGCCGTTTCGGCGATTTGCGGAAAGTCGGTTGGTTTCTGGTGGGCTTCGGCATCGTGATGCCGCTGCTTCACGGCGCGTTGGGGATATACGTCGGCAAATGGTGCGGGCTCTCCATGGGCGGGAGCATGATTCTCGGGGTGCTGGCTGCCAGCGCCTCCTACATCGCGGCCCCCGCCGCCGTGCGTCTGTCCCTGCCCCAGGCCAATCCCACTTATTATTTAACCGCCTCTCTCGCCATCACCTTTCCGTTCAACCTTACCTTTGGCATCCCGCTCTATTACGCGTTTGCCCGTTTTGCTTATGGAGTGTGAACCCATGAAAACCCACCCTCTAAAACTGGTTACCATCATCGGCGAGGCCGTCTTGGCCGACCGCCTGCTTCGAGAAATCCGCAAACTCGGCGCCAAGGGCCACACCCTCACCACGGTGGAGGGACAGGGCTCGCGCGGGGTGCGGGCGAGCGAGTGGGAGGGCAAAAACGTAAAAATTGAAACGCTTGTAAGTGAAGAGGTGGCCGACGCCATTCTCCACGTTTTATCGGAGCATTATTTCGCCAATTTCGCGGTGGTGGCCTACGTCCACGATGTCGGCGTGGTCCGGGGCGAGAAATACGTGTGAGCGCCCGGCGGTCGATATTGATTTCGAATATCTTGTGGAGGGGCGAGCTCCGTCTCGCCCGTTTGGCAACGGCGGACGTCTGCCCGCACCCAACTGGTCCGCGCTGCGTGTTCGAATTCCCGTTCCGGGCCATCGGTCAACCGATGCCATCCGTTTCCGCTCACGCGTAAACCGCACCGCCGAGGAGGACATCGTCCTCGTGAAAGGCGATCACCTGGCCGGGGGTGATGGCGCGCTGGGGTTCGGCGAATACGACCCGGGCAGTGTCCGGGGTGAGGCGTTCGTATTCGATTTTCTGTAACGGATCCAAGTAGCGCGGCCGCGCCAGCAGGGTGTGGCGGTCGGGAATCGGTTGATTGACGAAGGAGAGATGATGGACGGTGAAGGAGCGCTGGTAGAGCCCGGGGGAATCGGGCCGGTCGAAGGCCACGATCAGCCGGTTGGCGGCGAGGTCTTTGCCGACCACCACGTAATGCTCATGGTCGGTGTTGGAGGGAATGCCGAGCCCGCGGCGCTGACCGAGGGTGTGGAGGTGAAGCCCCCGGTGTTTCCCAAGCACGCGCCCGTCCGTGTCGGCGATCTCCCCGGGTTCGTCCCGTATGTAATGCCGCAGAAAATCGCCCATGCGGATATTGCCGATGAAGCAGATGCCCTGGCTGTCTTTCTTGCGGGCATTGGGCAGCCCGGCTTCATCGGCGAGGGCGCGGACTTCGGTTTTGCGCAAATCCCCGATCGGAAACCAAGCCCGCGCCACTTGCTCCTGCCGCAGCAGCGCCAGAAAGTAGGACTGGTTTTTTTTGTCATCAACCCCTTCGAGGAGGTCAAACGAGCCGCCGGGGTTTTCCCGTTTGCGGACGTAATGACCGGTGGCCACGCCATCGAAACCGTGTTTCAGCGCGTAGTCAAGGAGCACGCCGAATTTCATCTCGCGGTTGCACATCACGTCGGGATTGGGGGTGATGCCCCGCTTGTAACCGGCGAGCAGGAAATCGACGATGCGGCTTTTGTAATCCTCCATGAAGTTAACCACCCGAAACGGGATGCCGAGGTGGTCGGCCACCGCGCGGGCGTCCACGATGTCCTGTTGCCACGGGCAATCGCCGAGGATGTTCTCCTCATTGATCCAGTTTTTCATGTAAACACCCGTAATGGCGGTCCCCTGTCGCTTGAGCAGCAGGGCGGCCACCGCGCTGTCCACTCCGCCGGACATGGCCACGAGAAGGTTCTTCATGACGCGAAGGCGGGACCGATTGTGCGGTGGCGCGCGGCCGCCGGGATGAAGGCAATTTTCAGTTTAGGAAACATGGTGAAGCAAAAATTCGATGAGGGCGAGGTCGTCGGGGGTGGTTAGCTTCGGGTTTGGGTGCGGGTTTTCCAGCAAGGCCACCGGGTGGCCGAGCGCTTCGCAAGCGGCGGCGTCATCGGTCACGGCCAGCCGGTGCTCCGCCACAAACGCCACCATTCGGGCCAGCAAATCCCGCTGGAATCCTTGCGGGGTCTCCATCGCCCGGAGGCGGCGGCGGTCGAGGCCGCGCAAAAAGACCGGGTCGGCCGCGCCCGCTTCCGGCAACTCCTTGATCGTATCGACCACGGCATGACACAGGGCGGCCGCGCCGTGCCGGTTCACCAAGTCCGTCAGCTCCCGGATTTGGCCGGGGCGGATCAGCGGGCGGGCGGCGTCGTGGATCAGCACGGTTTCGATGGAATCCGGAATTGCGGCGAATCCGGCGCTCACTGAATCCTGCCGTTCGGCGCCGCCCCGTGTCCAGGCCGCGCGCGCGGGAGTCCAGCCGGTTTTTTCGAGCCACGGTTCGATGTCCCGCCGCTGGGCGTCATCCCGGTGCGCGATCACCAAAAAGTCGATACAGCCGCTGTCAGCCAGGGCGGCCAGGGACCGGGCGATCACCGGCCGGCCGGCCGCCGGGGCGAGCACCTTGTCGGGCAGCGCCCCGGCCATGCGGCGGCCGCTCCCCCCGGCGAGCAAAATCGCGGCGGTCTTCACGGGTTGCTCCCGTTGGCGGCGGCCAGCTCCCGGCGAATGGCGAGGGCGGCCGCGCGCGGATCCGTGGCTTGCAGGATCGGGCGCCCGACCACGATCCAGTTGGCGCCCGCGCGGGCGGCGGAGGCGGGCGTGGCCACCCGTTTTTGTTCGTGGGTGTCGCCCCCGGCGGGGCGCACCCCGGGGGTGACCAAGGTCATGTCGCCGCCAAGGTCACGCCGCAGCGCCGCCGCTTCCATGGGGGAACAAACCAACCCGCGCAGACCGGACTCCTTGGCGAGGCGGGCGAGGCGGCGCACCTGTTCCGGCGGCGATTGCCCGACGCCGGTGGCCCGCAGGGCCGGTTCGTCCATCGAGGTCAGCACGGTTACGCCGAGGAGCAGGAGGCCGGGAGCCAGGGACACGCGCGCGGTTTCGGCGGCCCGCATCATTTCCGACCCGCCGGAAGCGTGCAGGGTCAGCATCGAAACCGGCAGGGAGGCGAGTGACTCCACGGCCTTGGCCACGGTGTTGGGGATGTCGTGCAGTTTGAGATCGAGGAAAACCTTGTGCCCGGACTCGCCGATCTCCTTTACCAGGTCCGGGCCGTGGCGGGTAAAGAGTTGTAAACCTATTTTCACCATGCCGACGGCGTCGCCCACGCCGCGCAGCACCGACCGCGCCTCCCCGGCGGTCTCCACATCCAAAGCCAGAATCAGATCACAGTTCATGGTGCGGACCATGCGGAGGAAACGGCCCGGCGGCAAGTTCGGGGGGCGGTGTTTTTTGTTTTGTGGCTTCCGTCCTTCCGGTTTTGTCTGCGGGGATGATATCCGACTCCCGGCTGGTGTTGCTCGATTTGGACGGCACGATGATCGATCAACACCAGCCGGGAGTCGGATATCAT
>PXDN01000214.1 GCA_003566375.1 Opitutia bacterium | reverse complement strand
TCGCGGCCAGCCAGATGTCCCAACCCGTGAGAATGTTAACCACCGTGCCCATGGTGAACAAATTGACCCCCACGTAACCCACCAAATACAACAACAGGTAAACGGTCGCCCAAAACCGGACTTTGTTAATAACTTTTTTGTCTATCGCATCAAACCGCCTGGAAAAATACTCTGGAATGGAAACAATGCGGGAGAAATACAATATAGGCAACCAACCAAATACCAATAGAGGAAACCACATCCAGTCATTCCAGTAAGCTTGGGAAGACCCTATCCCATAAGCATAACCGATCTCACTGTATTTTACAAATGAATAGGACCCCACCGTGGTGGCGATCAGACTGAATGCAATCAACCACCAGGCAAACCGTTGTCCGCCAAAGAAGAAATCCTTAGTCGTTTTCTGCTTGCGACCGAAATAAATACCATTGAAAAGAATCAAAGCGAAGTATCCGACAACAATCACGTAATCCAAAGTAGTGCCGCGAATGGCACCGACATCTTCCAAAACTTCCTCAGCCCCCCCGGTGTATTCCTGAGCGGGCAGCTCCTTCATGGGGGCGTATTGCAGGTACCCTTGCAAAATGGCAAAGAACATCAACACCCCAAGGCTGATGAGCAGATTGCGAAGTTTTCTACCGGTGAATCCAACATAATCATGTTTAACGGCAAAATAAATGCCGACCATGAAAAAGATTCCTCCAACAAGATAAGAATAAATATATGCGTCCATTTACTTATTGATTCAGATTTTTTACGGTTATTATCAGTTACAAATTGCCGCCCTTGCAGTCACCCAACCTATTAGTGAGTTCGCCAATGTTTTCCACGATTAAGTCGGGCCCCGGACGAGCCGCCTCGCCTTGCTCACGGGTGCTTTCCCCGGACAATACCAGAATGCCCGCCGCGCCCACCGCCTTGGCCATGGCGATGTCGGTGTAAACCCGGTCTCCCACTACTGCCAGCTCGTCAGGCTCCAACCGGTGGCGCCGCAAGACTTCCTCCACCATGATCGGGTGGGGTTTGCCGAGGACGATTTCCGGTTTCCGGCCGGTGGCCGATTCCAAGGCCGCGCAGACCGCACCGCAATCGATCAGCAACGTCGGCTGGTCCGTCGGGCAAACCCGGTCCGGGTGGGTGGCCACATACGGTTTTCCCCGCGCGATCCAGTAGCCGGCGCGGCAGAGCCGGGCAAACTCCAGCGCCGGGTCGAAGCCCACCACCACCAATTCGGGATCGGTGTCATCCTCCTCGAAACCCGCCTCCGCGAATTCCCGGCGCATGCTTTCCGTGCCCAGAATATGGAGGCGGGTGACACCGGGCCGCTCCCTCCGCAACCAAGCCAGGGGGGCCAGAGTCGAGGTTTGCATGTTTTCGGGGCCGGCGGGAATCCCCATTCGTTCCAAATGTCTCACGTAGTCACGAACGCTCTTGGATGAGTTGTTGGTGAAAAACGTGTGACCGATACGCAACCTGGCCAGACATTCCAGAAACGGCTTGGTTTCGGGAAACAAAGTCCCGCCGCTGTAAAGGGTGCCGTCCATGTCGAGGGCGAAATGGCGGATCTTGGTCAAATCCTTGGTCGAGGGAGCCTCCTCTCCACGGGAGAGCCCTCGCACCGGAGACCGCGCGGCCGGGGAAATTCCGCTCATTGGCCGCCGACTTGGTGGAGGGTGAGCGCTTTCCAGACCATGGCCGGATTATCGGAGATGATCCCGTCCACCCCCATGTTCAAAAACCGCAGGGTTTCCTCCAATTCGTTGATGGTGTAAACCCATACTTTGAGGCCGCGGCGTTGGGCTTCGGCCACCGATTCCGCCGTAACCTGCCGGTTCCAGCCAACCACCTTGGCACCGGCGGCTTCGATGCGGTCGAGGAACGCCTCGTTCAGAAACCGTTCGTCCACGGGATAGCGGCTGCCGTCCGCCCGGCGGGGCGGGCCGAGGGCGCCGAGCACGATTCCGGGCGCCAACTCATGACAGTCGGCCAAAAACGACCAGTCGAAAGCCTGCACCACCACATCGTGGATCATCTCCTTTTTTCGCAAAAGTTCCACCAAGGTCCGGGCATCGCCCCGCTTGCGTTCCACCAAGGTCACGGAAGCGGGCTGAATCAAATCGAGCGATTCGGCCAGGGTCGGCACGGTGACCCCTTTGAAGAGAGGATCAAACCAGGAACCGGCTTCCAGCTTGCGAAGATCCTCCATGGTTTTCGACTCCACCGGAATGCGCTCCCCGCCGAACACTTCACGCGCATTGGTGGTGCGGTCGAGGGTGGTGTCGTGCATCACCACGGGAATGCCATCACGGGTGTGAAAATAATCCAGCTCGACCAAATCGGCGTGGGCCAGCAACCCGAGACGGAAGGCCGGGAGCGTGTTTTCAGGCGCCGCCATGCTGTAGCCGCGGTGGGCGATGACCAGCGGCCGCTCCCCGTTCAGCAATCCAACGACCCTTTCGGACGGAACAACTTGCGTTGCCGCCCCGGCGGTGATGGCGGAGATGGTCAACAGACAGGTTACAATCTTTGGCAATTTCATAAACGGATTCGGTCTGGGTTTTACGAACTCGAATAACCGGTGGCAACCGGCTTTTATCTCCGACCGGCGGGACCGCCCCGGAACATCGGCCAGACTTCTTCAGCGGCGGGCGCGGCGGCGCGGAACGCATGGACGTTGAAATCACCCCCGCCGATGTAAATGGCGCCGGAGGGGGCGATCACGGGGGAGGATTGAAATTCCCAGCGGATTTCACTTTTCCACAACACCTCCCCGCCGGGGCTCAAGGCCATGAAACGCCCTCCCACGGTTCCGAAATAGATATTTCCGCGGGCGTCAAAAGCGGGGGTTTCCCGCAACACGTCCTCCAAATTTCGCCGCCAAATCAGGTTTCCGTCCAAATCCAGCGCGTAAAAATTGGCGTCTTCGTCGCCGAAGAAAATGACCCCGCCGGGTCCGATGGCGGCGGAGGACTGAATCGACTCCTCCACCGGAAACTCCCATTTTTTCGAGCCGTCGCTGGTGAAGGCGTGGAAGAGTTGATCATGCCCGCCAAAGTAGATGGACCCGTCCGCCCCGACCGCCGGAGTCGTCAACACCGGGGCATCGAGCTTCACCTCCCAGCGCACCTGGCCGCCGGTGGAGAGGGCGGTTACCTGACCGCCCTGATTGGTGACGTAAAGAATCTCATCGTTGTAAAGGGAGGGCGAGGAGGAGATGCGGGCGCCGGTGCGGTGGCGCCAGCGTTCGTTTCCGTCTTTATTAACCGAATACACGATGCCGCGCCGACAGGCGAAATAGAGATTGCCTTCGCCGTCAATTTGGGCGGCCCCGTTCAATTCATCCTCGGCTTCAAATTGCCAAAGAACCTCTCCCTCAGGTGACATCGCGTGCAGCAGGTAATCCTGGCCGCCGATGTAAACCGTGCCGTCGGGCCCGATCAGCGGGGATCCCCGGACCGGAAATTCGGTGAAAACCGACCACATTTCCCGCCCGTCCGGCCCGATGGCGTAGATTTTGGTGTCATCCGACCCAAAATAAATGGTCCCGTCTTCGGCCACGGCGGGTGAAGACAGCACGCGGGCGCCGGTGTTGAACCGCCATTCCGATTTGGTTCCGCCTCCGCAGCCGGCCAGTAGAAACATGGCGGCGCATCCACTGAACAGGAGGAAAGAGCGGGAAAGGGAAAATGAAGTCATGGTGAAAGAAAAAGACTTAGGCAATAAATATGAATGCTCAAGACTGGAAGGTGCCATCCATGGAAGACAATCGCGGACTGCAAAAAAAGGGCCGACCCGTCCGCCTTTCCAAAGTTGGAAACGCGTGACGACGGGTCAGCCCGGCATTCAGAATTGACGGATGATTACGGGCAACGGGTTCTGCTGTGAAAACTGTTCCAGGAAACCTCGTTGGAACGCTCGCGGCTGACCCACTCGACATTGCCGGCGGCGAAGCCCCAGTGCCAGCCGTCGGCCCCGTGGTTGTTGGTCGGGTCCGGGCAGTTGTTCATGCCCGGGGTATCATCCCCATCCACCACCAGCACCGTGCGGGCCTCGATTCCATAAGCGGCGGCGAGGGCGGGTGTTTTGATTTCTCCCACGATATCCGGAATGTTCATGGCGCCAACAGTGCCATAAATGCCGAAATACTCGTAGCTGTGCCCGCCCCGGTCATCCTCCCGGTTTTGCGCATTGGTGAAGAGATCGGTTAGGAAGCCCTGCCGGTTGCGCGAATCCATGCGGATGATATTGCGGGTGCTCGGACAGATGAACAATCCCACGTCGTCCACATATCGAGGATACAGATCAATCGGCGCGTTGTCATTGGCGGCCGCGATGACATGCCACCACCCGGGGGTGGACCCGGCGGGAGCGTCGTCCCGCAAAGGTTGGCCCGCGTGATCCTCCGCAAACATGAACATGGCCAGCAGCTGCTGCCGGATGTTGCTCTGGCAACCTGCCCGGCGAGCGCGTTCCCGGACTTCTCCGGTTACCGGGATCAGAATCGCCGCCAGAATGCCGATGATGGCAATCACCGTCAGCAATTCGATCAGCGTGAATCCCTTGTTTTTTGTGGTTTTCATAACAGTAATAATCTATTCATCAACGGACGATTCGCCAGAAGACCCGGTCTTCTCCGGCGGGAATGTCTCCGGCCCAAACGGCCAGAGTTTGCCCGGTGGCCACATCCTCCCAATCGGCCAAATCAAATGACCGCTGCACCCGGTAGGGCTGGCCGGAAGGATTGTCCACGGCGATATTGATCATTTCCCCAACTCTCTCGATGCCGGTGATGGCCAAGCCCTCCTCGGCCAGCGCCTCGGCCGCGTAGACCTCAAGGAATTGGAAGTGGGTGTGCGGCGCCAGCCAAGTGGTCAGGCCGTGGCGGCCCGCGCCGGACGGAGCCGTGGCATCGCTCCATTCCCAGCGCACCAAGTCGCCTCCCTCGTCCCGCACCGTCATGACGTAGCCGGTTCCGGAGCGGGACAAACTGAGGCTGGCGGGACGCGCCAGCGTTGGCACGTGCGAAACATCGCCGATGAAGAGGTCGGTCCAAACCCCGTTGACCTTGCGGCTGACCACCACCCCGTTCGGAATGTTTCCCGCCGCGTCGCCGGTGGTGTTGGCCAACAGCACGCGTCCGTAGTTGTCAGCGTCTTGGTAATCGAAAACCAAACCGGCGGC
>PXDN01000281.1 GCA_003566375.1 Opitutia bacterium | reverse complement strand
TACTCCTGGACGAGGTGGACAGAAGCGCGCGGGAGGCTTCCGAACTCTGCCGCCAGATGCTGATTTACGCCGGCGATCAACCGTCGGCCTCCAATCGCATTTTCCTGCTGGATTTAGTCGGGGAGATGGAACCGCTCATCAAAGTTACCCTGCTGTTCAGGCCCGCGCCCTCCGTGAAACCGTCGGCTCCCGCCGCTTCCGGCGGCGGATTCCCCGGTGAGGGAACCAAGCGGGTGCTGGTGGTTGATGACGAGGAGGCGGTGAGGACGATTCTGGACATGATTTTGAAACGGGCCGGTTACGAAACCGTTCTGGCCGGGAACGGCTTGGAGGGATTGCGGCGGATCGAGGCGGGGGAGTCGTTTGGCGCGGTGGTGCTCGATATGACCATGCCGGTGATGGACGGAGTCGAGGCGTTCGCGCGTATCCGAAATATCCATCCGGAAATGCCGGTGCTGTTGATCAGCGGCTTCGCCCGGTCGCCGGAGGCGTCGAGGCTCTCCAACGAACCCGGAACCCTGTTTCTGGCCAAACCTTTTAACCGCGACGGTTTTCTCAACGGATTGCGCGCGTTGCTGGATGGCAAGTGCCGCGTGCCGACAAATGGGTGAGCGAACGTTGGACTCGGTAAACATTTTACCAAGATTCGGTTGTGCGCGGTCGAAAAATCCCGGGGCCGTTATTAGGAGCTTCGGATTTTTCTCCACCGGAGGCTAATACCCCGGCGGGGCCGAAAAGATTTCATCATTTGAGATTGCCATGCATGTTCCCGGGTTTTTTGCTCGCCTCTTGTTTTTCACATCAGGAATTCTTTTCACCGAATGGCATCCGAGCACAAAATATTATCGCGCAAATCTTTTTTAAAAAAGTTAATCTCCGGTTCTTCCCTTGGGACGGTGGGAGCGGCCTTGTTTGGCGTTCGGGCGGCGGCATCTTCGTCCGGCAAATCGCTTCCCAAAATAAAAAAGAATCCGCGCGCGGTCTCCCGCGGCCACGTTCGTTCGCGATGAACGCCGGCCCTTTTCCTTTGTTCACCTGAAGCAGCATGTCCAAGATTTTCAGCAAATCGGTTAACAAGCTTCCCGCCCAACTGGTCATCATCTTGTTGGTGGTGGGAGTGACGACCGTTTCCGGGTTCTACTATTACGGCACGCCGCGATACACCCGAGTCGGTTACGCCCCCAACCAGCCGGTGGCGTTTGACCACGCGCTGCACGCGGGGCAGCTCGGGTTGGATTGCCGTTATTGCCACAGCCATGTGGAGAGTTCGGCCCACGCCAACGTGCCGTCCACCAACACCTGCATGAACTGCCACAACCAGATCCGCACCGAAAGCCCGGCCTTGGAACTGGTCCGCCAGAGTTACGAAACGGGGGAGCCGATTCCCTGGGTGCGGATTCACCAAAATCCGGACTATGTTTATTTCAACCACGCCGTGCACGTGAACCGGGGAGTGAGCTGCTACGAGTGCCACGGCCAAATCAACGAAATGGAAGTGGTCCGGCACGACCGCCCGCTGAGCATGGCTTTCTGCCTGGAGTGCCACCGGCATCCGGAAAAATTCGTTCGACCCCATGAAGAAGTTTTCAATCTCAACTGGCGCGCGGAGAGCGAGCGGGAACAGCTCGAACGGGGCCTCCGCAGCGTGCAGGATTACCGCATTGCTCCGCCGCTGAACTGCTCGGGATGCCACCAATGAAGAAAGAGTTTCACCATCCTGAACCCTCGGAACTGGAAATGACCGGCCCAAAGTATTGGCGGAGTCTCGACGAGCTGGCCGACACGCCCGGCTTCCGTGAACAATTGGAACGGGAATTTCCCGAAGGTGCCTCCTCTCTGGAAGGGGTGGACCGGCGGAATTTCCTGAAAATCATGGCCGCCTCGTTCGCCCTCGCGGGCGTTGGGTTGACCGGTTGCCGCCGCCCGGCCCGCAAGATCCTTCCCTACGCCAAGCAGGTGGAGGATATCATTCCCGGCCGGCCGCTGTTTTACGCCACCACGGTCGAGTTGCGCAAACGCGCCTTGCCAATCCTCGCGGAAACCCACGCCGGGCGACCGACCAAAATCGAGGGGAATCCCTCTTACGCCGGTTCGCGCGGCAAAACGGATTTGCTGGCCCAGGCTTCGGTGCTCGATCTCTACGATCCGGACCGTTCCCAGCGCCACCGCTCCGGCGACCGGCACGTCTCCAAGGAGGAGGTGAACGACCTGCTCGACCGGATCGCGGGGGAATACCGTGACAACGAGGGAGAAGGCCTGGCGTTTTTGGCCGAGGAATCCTCTTCGCCCACCCGGCGTTCACTGGTGGAGGCTTTGCGCCAAAAATTCCCCAAGGCGATCTGGGCCGAGTATGAATCGATCGACGAAAACGCGCCCGAGCGCGCGGCCACCAGACTGTTTGGCCGTTCGGCCCGTCCCCGTTACAAACTTGGCGGCGCCCGCCGCATTTTGAGTCTCGACGCCGATTTTCTGCACAACGAGCCCGGCCACTTAAACCATTCCCGCGAATTTACCGACGGGCGCCGTTTGACCGGGTCCGACGGCGAAATGAACCGTCTCTACGTGGTGGAGAGCCATTACACCATCACCGGTGGCATGGCCGATCACCGCCTTCGCCTGTCCACCAGCTTGATCCCGGCCTTCGCCGCGTTGCTGGGAGCGGAAATTCTGGAGCAAAACGGCCACGGGGATCTGGCCCGTTCGTTCCGCGAAGCCGCTTCCGGCCTGGAGCGCAACGAGAACTGGGAATCCCACGAACAGCGCAAATGGCTGGAGGAGTGCGCCCGCGATTTGGCCGCCCATCCGGGCGAATCGCTGATCATGGCCGGTTGCCACCTCCCCGAGGAGGCGCACATGCTGGTTTTCGCCCTGAACTGGGTTTTGGAAAACGTCGGCAAGACCATCGAGTTTTTGGAAGTTGAGGAACCGCTCGCCTCCGACATCAAGCGCCTCGCCTCCGCCATCGACGCCGGCAACGTGAAAACGCTCTTCGTGCTCGGCGGCAATCCCGCTCACAACGCGCCCGCCGATTTGAACTGGCCCTCCCTGCAGCGCAAAGCCGGTGAGGTCGTGCGTTACGGCTATTACGACGACGAGACCTCCCACACCGCCGACCACCACATCGCGGGCACCCATTTTCTGGAATCCTGGGGCGACGCCCGCACCTGCGAGGGCACCGTGGCGGCGGTGCAGCCGATGATTGAGCCGCTCTACGACGGCATCAATTTGCTGGAAGTTCTCGGTCGGCTCGCCGGCTGGGAAGAGGACGCTTACGAGATGGTCGAGGCGACCGTCAACCGCTTGAGCAACAACGGAGGAGAACCCGCGTTCCGCCGGTTTCTCCACGACGGGCTGCTGGAAGGCAGCGAGTATCCGGTGTTGTCCGCCACTGTCGCCATGGAGGATTTGCGCGGCATCACCTCCGCCCTGCGGGTTCCCGTCAGCGTCCCTTCCAAGGACAATTTGGAAGTGCGTTTTGTGCGCGACAACCGCATTGATGACGGCCGGTTCGCCAACAACGGCTGGTTGCAGGAATGTCCCGACCCGATGACCAAACTGACGTGGGACAACGCCATCATTGTCAGCCCGCGCCTGGCGGAGGAACTCGATTTGAAACCGAAGGCCTCTCCGTTGCAAGTGACCCGCCTCAAGCCGAACACCTTTGACCGCGGCCGTGAAAACAGCCGCATCGTTAAGCTCACCATCAACGGGCGCGAGGTGGTCGGGCCGTTGCACGTTTTCCCGGGCTTGGCCAACTACACCGTGATTCTCCCGCTCGGCTACGGCCGCTCGATGAAGGCCCGCGTGGCCACCGGTTTCGGCTTCAACCCGGGGGAAATCCGCACCAGCGACGGTTTTCAAACCGCCGTCGGAGCCAAAATCGAAGTCACCAACGAGCGTTACCTGATCGCCAACGCCCAGGAACACTGGTCGATGGAAGGCCGCGCCATCATCCGCGAAGCGACGCTCGACTATTTTCAGGAAAATCCGGAGTTCGCCCACAACATGGATCTCGAGGCCCACGCGCCTCCCAACACCGGGATCGGCGGCGGGGTGTTGCCGACGGTGGAGCAGACCCGCGCCAACCACTCCCCGCGCGGTTTTTCCTTGCACGAACACCCGGACCTGACCGGCGACAACCAGTGGTCGATGAGCATCGACTTGACCGCCTGCACCGGTTGCAGCGCCTGCGTGATCGCCTGCCAAAGCGAAAACAACGTGCCGATCGTCGGCAAGGATCAGGTGATGCGGGGCCGCGAAATGCACTGGATGCGCGTGGACCGGTATTTTTCCAGCGGTTCGGAGGACAACACCGAAATCCCCGAGGATCCGCAGGTGTCCGTGCAGCCGATGCTTTGCCAGCATTGCGAAAACGCGCCCTGCGAGGTGGTTTGCCCGGTCAATGCCACGGTGCATGACGAGGAGGGGTTGAACGTGATGGTTTACAACCGTTGCATCGGCACCCGTTACTGTGCGAACAACTGTCCTTACAAAGTCCGCCGCTTTAATTTCTTTGATTGGAACGAGCGTCAGCTCGACAAGTTGTATCTCGGACCGCTGGCCCCCAAGGGGATGGCGGAGACCCTCAAGATGCAGAAGAATCCGAATGTGACCGTGCGCATGCGCGGGGTCATGGAGAAATGCACGTTTTGCACGCAGCGCATCACCGAGGCCAAGATCGAGCAAAAAGTCGCCGCCGGCGCCTCCGGCGATGTCATGGTGCGCGAAGCCAATATCCAAACCGCCTGCCAGCAGGCCTGCCCGACCGACGCCATCGTGTTCGGCAACCTGATGGACCCGGAGAGCAAAGTGGCCAAACTGCGGGAGGATCCGCGCAGCTACTCGGTGCTCGGTTATCTGAACGTCCGGCCTCGGGTCACTTACCTGGCGCGCATCCGCAATCCGAACAAGGAGATGCCGGATTTCGTAAAAACGCCTTTCAGCAAAGTTGAATACGAAACGACCAACTATTCCGAGTCCTACAAACGGGCGCGGGCCCAATTTGGTGGCAATGCGAACGGAACATCCCAAGGAGGAACCGACTGATGGCGGGCGCTAAAGATGCCGTGGCGGCCAACCCGTTGGTCGCCGAAGCCCGGCCGGGCGTGTTGAAGCGGCCGGTCTTGGTGGAAAACAACCGAAGCTTCGGCTGGATCACCGAAAAGGTCTGCTCCATCGTGGAGGAGAAAACCCCGCTTTGGTGGTGGATTTGTTTCTGCATCGCCGGGATGGTCTCGAC
>PXDN01000396.1 GCA_003566375.1 Opitutia bacterium | reverse complement strand
GGAGGCGTTTCCCGCGTTTTATTCCTTCGACCTCGGGGGCGGCAGTTTGGAATCCCTCGCCTTTGCGGGACGGGATTTGGATCAAGCGGTCAGCCTGCCGCTCGGCGCGGTGCGCCTGACCGAGAAAACGGTGGCTAACCCGGATCTCCCCTTCACGCCCTCCTCCCGCGCGGCGGTGGCGGCGGAAGTCACCCGCGTTTTCAGGGAGAGCGGTTTCCGGTTTCACCTGCCGCCGGAAGCGGTTGCGGTGGCCACCGGCGGAACCATGACCACTGCCCTCGCCATCCGCGCGGCGGAGACGGGCAAACCCCTGGAGGAAATGCACCCGTGGTTGTCGCGGGAGGATCTGGAGGCGCTGCTTGAGCAAACCGGCTCGCTGCCACTGGAAAAACGGCGGCAAATTCCCGGACTGCCCGAAGGCCGCGCGGACGTGTTTCCGGTTGCCCTGGCCACCTTTCTCACCGTGGCGGACTTGGCCGGAAAAACGGGGTTTTACCACTCCCTGCAAACCCTCCGCCAGGGATTGGCGGAGGAAATGTTGCGGGACGGGAGCCCGGCGGCCGGTCAACCCAGGTAAAGCGGCGCGTATCGTTCTTTCAAATACCGCAGCAACGCTTCCGGCCCCAGCGCCCCGCCGGTCGCCCGCCGGGTGAGTTCATCAGTGTCGAAGCGGCGGCCGTGGCGGTGGATTTTTTCACGCAACCAATCGCGGATGGCGGCAAATTGGCCGGCTCCGATGTGATCGTCGAGATCCGGCAGATCGTCCCGCAGGGCATACCACAACTGGGCCGCCATCATGTTGCCGAGACAATAACTCGGAAAGTAACCGAACGCGCCGCCCGACCAGTGAACATCCTGCAGCACCCCCTCCGCGTCATTGCGGGGGGTCAGGCCGATGATGTCACGGGACAACTCCTTCCATGCCTCCGGCAGATCGGCCACGGCGATCGAGCCGTCAAATAACCCCTTCTCCAATTCGAAACGTAGAAGAATGTGCAGGTTGTAGGTCACCTCGTCGGCATCGACCCGGATCGGATTCCGGTGCACCGCGTTGATGGCGAGATAGAGTTCCTCGGACGAGACCGCGCTCAACTGTTCGGAAAACGTTTCCCGGAACAACGGTTCAAAGTGATTCCAAAACGGACGGCTGCGGCAGATTTGATTTTCCCACAACCGGCTTTGCGACTCGTGAACGGCCATGCCGACCGGTTGCCCCAGCGGGTTGAACCGGTCCTCCAGGGGAAGTTGCTGGCCGTAGATGGCGTGTCCGGTTTCGTGGATGGAACTGAACAGGGCGTCGAGCGGATTGTCGGGATCAAAGCGGGTGGTCATGCGGGTGTCGGCGGCGTCGCCCGAGCAAAACGGGTGCAGGGAAACATCGAGCCGGCCGCGGGTGAAATCGAACCCGATTTTTTCCAAGACCGATTGAATGAACTCCCGTTGGCGGTCGTTGGGGAATCCCCGGAACACCGATAGATCGGCCTGGCGGGACGAACCGAGAATGCTTTCGGACAACTCGACCAGCGGGCCGCGCAACGCGTCAAACAAACCGGCGACGCGGTCCGCCGTCATGCCGGGGTCGTGCAAATCGATGTGGTAATCGTATGCCCGCTCCCCCCAGCCGAGCAGGCCGGCCTCCTCTTTGGCAAAAGCAAGCGTCTTTTCCAACCACGGCATGTAGGAAGCGAAATCATCGGCCTTGCGGGCGGCGGCCCAGGCGTGGAAAGTTTTGGACTGGTGTTCGGCGCGGTCGGTGACAAATTTCGCCGGCAGCTTGCGAGCCCGGTCGTAATCCCGGCGGGTCCACCGCACCACCGTCCGCTGGTCATCGGTTAGGGAAGCGTCCTCCCCCTCCAGTCCATCCAACCACTCTCCCATCTCCGGAACGGTGAACTCCCGGTGGCGCAGATCGGCGAGCAGGCCGCTTTGGTCAGCCCGCTGGCCGGCGCTGGCGGGCGGGAGATTGACCTGTTCGTCCCACGAGAGAAGGCCGGCGACGGATTCGAGCAGGTAAACGCGCCGCAACCGGGCGAGAAGTTTGTCGTAAGTGGTTTCGTTCATAATGGTCCGATGGGCAACCATCCCGAAGCGGCGGCTGTCCCGCAACAGGTTTTTCAAACGCGGGATTTGCCCGGTCGCCGCGCGGGCCGCGCGAAGGATGCCGTCGGCTTATGGAAGCACGGCGCTCCTGTGCGCGGTGCTCTTTGAATGCGGTTTGTAAGCAGGAGCGCCCAGCTTTAGCGGGCGAGATGCGGTGAGAATGCCGCACGGGCCACAAATCATTCGGAAAAGAAATTGGATTTTCATAAAACCGTCCCGCCCGTCGGGAAATTCTTTGGACTGCGGCGGCATGACGCCGCTTTGGATCCGGGCGACATGTCGCCCCAAACGGAAAGCGCCGGCATGTCCACGCGCTCCAAGGTTGTCAGCCGGCCTTTCTGAAATAAAAGGTTCGGGTTGCCACAGGAAGTCTTGGAAGCATGCTTCGCTCCATGTTCACCCGCATCCTATCCACTCTCCTGCTTTTCGCCGGGTCGGCGGCCGCCGCGGGCACCGCAACCGGCGCGGACGAACGGCCCAACATTGTCTGGATCACCACGGAGGACCACGGCCCCCACCTCGGCGCCTACGGCGACCCCCACGCCCACACGCCGCACATCGACGCGTTGGCGGAGAGCTCCCTGCGCTACGATGTCGCTTGGTCCAACGCCCCCGTGTGCGCCCCCGCCCGCACCACCCTGCTCACGGGCATGTATCCGCCTTCCACCGGCGGCCAGCACATGCGCACCGATGTCCGCCTGCCCGGCTTCATCCGGTTTTATCCGCAATTGCTGCGCGACGCCGGCTATTACGCCACCAACCGGCACAAGGAGGATTACAACGTGTCCGGCGATCCGGACATTTGGGACGAATCCTCCCGGCAAGCCCATTACCGCAACCGTCCGGAAGGGAAACCGTTTTTCGCCGTATTCAATCTCCACGAAAGCCACGAGGCCCGCATCCGCGACCGCACCGCCCTGCCCCACCATGACCCCGACACCATCCCCGTCCCTCCTTACCATCCCGACACCCCCGAGGTGCGGCGGGACTGGGCGCAGTATTATCACAGCGTCACGCGGGTCGATGAACAGGTGGGAAACCTCCTTGCCGAGCTGGAGGCGGACGGATTGGCGGACAACACCATCGTCTGGTTTTACGCCGACCACGGCAGCGGGATGCCGCGGCACAAACGCTGGCCCTACAACAGCGGCCTGCATGTTCCCCTGCTGATCCATTTCCCGGAAAAGTGGCGGCACCTCGCCCCGGATGACCACGCTCCCGGCGGGCACACCCGGCGCCTGGTCTCCTTTGTCGATTTCGCCCCCTCCCTGCTCAGCACCGCCGGCATCGAGCCCCCGGGCTGGATGCAGGGAAAAGCGTTTCTCGGACCGGACGCGCGGGAGCCGCGCCGGGTCGTATTCGGGTTTCGGGGACGCATGGACGAGGTTCACGATCTGGTGAGATCCGTTCGCAACGACCGCTATGTTTACATCCGCAACTACTACCCCCATCTCATTCAAGGGCAGTACCTCGGCACCATGTTCCGCACCCGCACCACCCAAGTCTGGCGCGATCTGCACGAACAAGGCGCCCTCACCGGTCCGCAGGCCGCGTTTTGGGAGCCGAAGCCGGTGGAGGAGTTGTATGATTTGGAAAGGGATCCGCACGAAGTCGTCAACCTGGCCGACTCAGCCGCACACCAACAGATACTCACCGCCATGAGGGCGCTTTTGCGAAACCACCTCCTGGCCACCCGCGACAGCGGATTTTTGCCGGAGGCGGAAAAACACCGGCGGGCCGGAGACGACACCGTTTACGAAATGCTGCGGGACAACCGCCGTTATCCCATCGAAACCATTCTCGCCGCCGCGGAGCGGGCCTCCCGCGCCGAACCGGATCAACTGCCCCGCCTGCTGGAAGACCTTGATGACGGGGATCCGGCCATCCGCTACTGGGGATTAACCGGCATCGACGCCCTGGGCGGGGAAGCGTTCGACGAAACGGCGGAAAAGGTGAGGGAACGGCTTAACGACGAAAACCCCTCCGCGGCCGTGGCCGCCGCCTCCCTGCTGGTGAAACACGGAACGGGCGAAGACCGCCGGGCGGCGGTGGAGCGGTTGCTGGAGCTGGCTCCGCCGGACCGCAACGGGCCGTTTGCCGCCTTGGCGGCCATGACCGTGATCGCGGACCTGCCACCGGAAATCCTGCGGGAGCTGCGGCCGTTTTTGGAGGAGATGCCGGTCATCGATCCGAACACCCCCGACCGGCCGAATGATTACGTCCGCCGCCGGGTGGCCACCGCCTTGGAACGGGCCGGGGCCGGATCCTGAACCAGACCCTGGCGGAAACAAACAACGGCGGCCGCTCCGTTTGGCCGCCGGTTGTTTTTCATTCCAAAAAGGTCTTCACCAAGGAAGCCCATTCCTCTTCCAAAGGGATGTCGCCGGGCGGCTTGCGGCCCGCCCGCGCATACCAGTAGCCGGCGTTCCCTTCGTCCCCCTCCTTGCGGTGCAGGTAGGCATGCACCCAGGCGTGACTGGAGGTCTCTCCCCGCTGGCAGACTTCGTGGGCGCGGTGCCAGTCCCCTTTGGCGTCCCACCAAAGAGCCAGCAGCGGATCATGCAAACCGTCGGGCGGCGCGGACTCCCCGGCGAGGGTTTGGCGAAATTCATCAATATTCATAACGAAAGAGGGAAAAAAGGTTTTCCGAAGGTTCAATGCGGTCGAAGCCTTGGGGAATCGGGTCAGCTGAACACACGGCTGAGAATCAGCGCGACAACCACAATCACCAAAACGACTTTCATCCAAGTTTTCATCAGGCGGAAAACCAATCTGCCGCAAAAGGTGATTTCAAACAAGGGGAAAGCGCCCGCGCGGGTGTAACACAAGACTGTGAGAGCAATGTCCAATCAACCGCGGGCAACCACCGTCCACCCTTCCCGGCCGGGCACGCCTTGGCGCGCGGTATTGACAACCCTTCTTGCCATTTTGCTTTTCCACGGCGCAACCCGGGCGGAGCCATCCGGAACGGAGGATGACATTCGGCTCATCCGGGACTTGTTGGGACGGGCCGAAACCGACAGTCCGGCGGCGCTGGCCGCGCGCGCCCGCCAAGACGCCGCCCGCGAACGAATTCCCCAGGCGCGCGCCCTGCCCGATCCAACCATTGGATACGGATGGTTTCTACAGCGCATGAACACCCGGCAGATTTTCCGGGTGGAGCAACCCCTGCCCGGTTTCGGCAAGCGGGAGGCGCG
>PXDN01000010.1 GCA_003566375.1 Opitutia bacterium | reverse complement strand
GCTATGGGGAGCGGCGGCCGGCGCGGTCTTTTTGGCCGGACTGGCGGGCGGGGCGAAACCTCCCCGGATGATCGGTTTGGCCGGGCTGGCCCTCTGCCTGCCGCGCGTCTTTTTGGTCGACATTCACTCCACGCTGCACCGCATCGCCGCTTTTCTGGCGATCGGGTTGGTGCTCTTGATTATCGGATTTCTTTACCACCGGTTCCGCAACCGGATTGGCGATTCCCCGACGGAGGAAGAGCCCCGCCCGGATTGATCAGGCTTTCTTCCAGTTTTTGAGCAGATACAAAAACGAGAGCACCGAGGCAACCAGCATGGCGGTGATCAGCGAGGCGGCGAACAGTTTGGGTTCACCCGCTGAAACCGCCAGCCAGCCCACGGTGGCGCGCCAGCAAAACGCGGTGATCAGCAGCAGCGTCACCACAAACGCCACATGGCGCATGAACCAAAATTTCACATAAATGCCGATGCCGATCATCGCGCACAGGCTGCCAAACATGGAACCGGAATAGAGGGCGGTTTGCGCCTCCTCGGGATTGGAGGCGTAACCCGCGTATCCGCAAATGATTAAAAACAGCCCAAAGGCGAAATACCAACGACCGGTCGCTTTCATCCCCAAATGGATACCGCCCGATGGAAGTGTTTGGCAACCGGGAAAAGGCAAAAGAAAGCAAGGAGGTTCTTCGACTCCCCGGCCCAGCCACCGCCGACAAGCTTGACTGTCAGCCGGATTGACGGCTTTCTGCCATTCAGCATGTCCCCCGTTTCCAGGAATGGCCGAAAGGAGGAATGGTGAAACCAACCACCCCGGAATTGCCGATGCCTTCCGGCAAGGAAGGCGACTTCATGGACGGTGGCAACATCCTGCTGGTGGATGACGAACCGGAAATGCTGGAGGTCTTGGAGGCGCTCCTGACCGGCCGCGGGCACCGGGTCTCCCCCCATGCCTCGGCCGAATCGGCCCGTTCCCATTTTGAAACCCACCCCGGTTGGGCCGATTTGATTTTAACGGATTTGAACATGCCCGGGGAGGACGGCCTGTCGCTTTTGCGCGGATTGGCGGCCGACGACGATTCCGTGGTCGGCCTGGTGATCACCGGATTCGCCACCATGGACAGCGTGATGGACGCGATGCGGTCGGGCGTGTTCGATTTCATCATCAAACCGGTGAAAGCCGACGCCTTGGACATGGTGGTGCGGCGGGCGCTGGCCCACCGGAAAATTTTGGTGGAAAACCGAAACTACCAGCGCCACATGGAGGAACTGGTTAAAGAGCGGAGCGAGGCGCTGCGCGCCGCCCTCAATCAGTTGGAAACCGCCTACCAATTCACGCTGGAATCGATGGTTTCCATGCTGGAGGCCCGTGAAAAATCGACCGGGGAACACAGCAAGCGGGTAACGTCCATCGCCCTGATCCTCGCCCGCCGGTTGGGGGTCGACAAGGAGGAGATGGAAATCATCCGGCGGGGTGCCTTTCTTCACGACATCGGCAAAGTCGCCATCCCCGACGCCATTTTGCAAAAGCCGGGCCGGTTGACTTTCTCCGAATGGGAAATCATGAAAACCCATGTGGACATCGGTTATTCCATTTTGCGCAACAATCCCGACATCAGGGAAATGGCCGAGATCGTCCGTTCCCATCACGAGCGCTACGACGGCAGCGGCTATCCGCGCGGATTGAAAGGCGCGGAGATATGCCTCGGCGCCCGCGTGTTCGCGGTGGCCGACGCCTACGACGCCATCCGTTTTCCCCGTCCCTATTCCCCCGGCCGGCCAGCGGAGGAAACCCTGCGCGAGATCACCCGCTGCAGGGGAACGGATTTCGATCCCGCCGTGGTCGATGTTCTGGCTGAATGCCAACCGGACATCGAACGACTTTGGAGAGGCGAAGAAGATTCCGCCAAACCGGTTGGCGGAACCACTCTCCCGTAATCCGAATGAACCCGCCGGAGAGAGTCTTGATTGCCGAAGACGACAACGTCATGCGGCTGATTTTGGAAAAACACCTCTCCAACTGGGGGTACGCCGCGGTTACGGTCAAGGACGGCGAAGAAGCCCTGCGGGAAATGGAAGGGGAGGAGCCGCCACGGTTGATGCTCCTGGATTGGGAAATGCCCCGCGTGGACGGCGTCGAGGTTTGCCGCCGACTCCGCGCGCGGGACAATTCCGACCCGCCCTACATCATCATGGTGACCGCCAAGGACAACGCCGGGGATATGGTCACCTGCCTGGATGCCGGGGCTTCCGATTGCATCCGCAAACCGTTTGACCGGGACGAGCTGCTGGCCCGGATGCGGGTGGGCGAACGCACCCTCCAATTGCAGGCCCAGCTCAACGAAGCCCGCCGGAAAATGACCCAACTGGCCATGTATGACGCGCTCACCGGCATTTACAACCGGCGCGCGGCGGGGGAACGGCTGGAACAAGAGCTGGCCCGCTTTCGCCGGGGCGGTTCGCCGCTTCACGTTGGATTGGCCGACTTGGATCATTTCAAAGCGGTCAATGACCAACACGGGCACCAGACCGGCGACGCCGTGATCACCGCTTTTGTCCAGGGAGTTCGCTCGGTGATGAGAAGTTCGGATGTGATCGGCCGCTGGGGGGGCGAGGAATTTCTCATCATCGCGCCCGATTCCGCCACCCACCCCAACCCGTTGTTTGACCGGATACTCGAGCACACCCGGACCCTGGAGGCGCCGGCGGGCGAAGCGGGGGTAGCGGTCCGTTTCACCGTGAGCATCGGCACGGCTTGCGCGGAGAGCGGGGAAACAATGGATGACTTTTTGTTGCGGACCGACAAAGCCCTTTACCGGGCCAAGGACGAAGGCAGGGACCGGATTTGTCACGCGGAGCCCGGGCCGGTGAAAACGCAAACCACCAAACCACCCATGCCAAAAAATTGAAGGTCGACCTGACAGCGTGATTTCCGCACCAGTTGTATCCATGATTCTTTTACCCGAAAGGCCGGGCCTCCGTTTGCGCAACCGCCTGTGAACAAATGCCAATCATGACCCGGATTTCACGGGGTCGTTGCGCCAGGCGATGAACGGATTTGCCGGATCCGGAAATACCTCGAAGACCAAATCAGCGAGGTGGTGAACACAGATTACCTTAGTGCCTCGCCGCTGCTGGAGGAGGCCGAGCCGCTTCCGGAGGAGGACCGCGGTTTTTGCGTGGCAAAAGGCCGAACTCCGCGAACTGCGCACTGAACGCGACCCTCTCAGCCAAACCGGATGCTTCCGGCGATTTTCAGGCGGAACCGGTCCCGGCTCCGCCCATGAAGAGTTACGGCAAATGCCGGAATTACCTCACCACCAGCACGCCGACCATGCCGGCAAGCGTGTGACCGGGAAACGTGCAGACAAAATCGTATTCACCGGTTTCCTCCGGCACGGTGAAGGTGATGGTGTCGGACTGGCCGCCGCCGATCATTTTGGTGTGGGCCAAAACATTCTCCATCCGATCCGGGGGCAGGTAGTCATTGTCGCGGGCGGCGACCGCCGCCATGGCGAAGGCGTTTTTATCGGTCCCTTTGGCCAGCAAAACCCAGTTGTGCCCCATCTGCTCCTTGGTCATCCGGCCGGTGTGCCGGATGGTGAGTTCGATCTCCTGCCCCGCCGCCGCCTCGATGCGGGTAACGGCAAAAGCCATGGAATCGTCCACTCCGACCTCAATCACCATGGGGCCGTCCACCGCCACAACCGGGGGAGCCGGCGTCTCGGGAGAACGAACCATGGTGGGTTGCGAGTCGTCGGACGGACCGCAGCCGGTCAAAACGATGGCGGTGGCAAGGGCGGCCGCGAGGCCGGTGTGGCGAAGGCTGGTATTCATTTCGTTTGAATTATGGTTGAGAAACGGCTTGGATTCGAATTTGAAGAAGGATCAAACCCGTCCGCCGAATGGGCAAAAAGATTGCATCCCGCGCTTGCCAAAGCAAACCGCCACCCTGAGAATCCGCCACTTCGCCTGATTTTATTTCCGGCCTTATGAACCAAGCAAGTTTCCTTAATAAATGGACGGCCAAGCTGTCGAAAACGGACTTCCGGCTTTTCTTAACGCCGCTGTCCGGTCATTGAAGACACTTTGCTTTGCCGGACCACCATTCATGATTTCACCGTCCGCCATTCGATTTTTTGTAAACCAGTGATGCGCATTCCGTCTTTCATTTCCAAACTCAAGGCACCGTTGGGCGTTGCGGCCGCCTCGGTCTTCATGACCGGGTGCGCGGTCTTCAAAAGCGCGCCCCAATCCACTTTTGACGCCAAGGGGCCGGTCGCCCTCGACCAGTTAAATCTCTTTTACCTGACCCTGTGGGTCGTCGCCTTCATTTTCGTGGTGGTGGCGTCCGTTTTGCTTTACGCGGTCATTCGCTTCCGCGCCCGTCCCGGCGACAAGGACGAGGACATCCCCGCGCAAACACACGGCAATCCGGTTTTGGAGATCGGGGTCATCGCCGTCTCGGTGTTGCTGCTGGTCATCATCGCCGTGCCCACCGTGCGATCGGCCATTTACATCTACACCGTCCCCGAGGGGGAAGAGGTGCTCGAAATCACCGCCACCGGCTACCAGTGGTGGTGGACCTTTGAGTATCCGGACTTGGGCGTGGTCACGGGCAACGAGATGTGGATTCCGGTGGACACCAACATCAAAATCAACCTCCGCACCCAGGACGTGATCCACAGCTTTTGGGTGCCCAAGCTGGCCGGAAAAGTGGACATGATCCCCAACCGCAACAACTGGATGTGGCTGCGGGCCGATGAGGAAGGGATGTTTTACGGGCAATGCGCCGAGTTCTGCGGGGAATCCCACGCCAACATGCTCTTCCGCGTGATCTCCGCCAGCGCGGAGGATTTCGATGCCTGGGTCGAGCGGCAGAATTCTCCCGCCCGTGAACCCGCAGAACAGGAATCCCTTGAGCTGGCCGGGCGCCAGCTGTTTCAAACCAAAGGTTGTGTGCAATGCCACAACATCGACGGCATCGGGGGCGGCATGCTCGGCCCGGACCTGACCCATTTCGGCGAGCGTTACACCGTGGCCGCCGGGTTGCTGCCCAGCACCCGTGAAAACCTGCACCGCTGGATCATCGATCCGGAAAGCATCAAGCCGGGCAACCTCATGACCGAGGGCATCCTCGAACAAAATCTCACCACGGAGGACGTTGACCGTCTCGTGGCCTATTTGAAATCGTTGGACCTTAGAGAAAACCAATCCCGCTAAACCATGCAGACCGCCACATCTCCACATGTAACAACCCGCGAAGCGGATCATCATGATTCCGCCGACTCGTGGTTGCGGCCGCGCGCCACCACCGGATGGGTGGGCTGGCTCACCACGGTAGACCACAAAAAGATCGG
>PXDN01000145.1 GCA_003566375.1 Opitutia bacterium | reverse complement strand
TTTGCCTCGGCTTAGCTTGTCGGCTGCCGGTTCGCCCGTTCGGCAACGGCAATCCGCAATCATTCGGTCCGCCGGGTGGGTTCGAATGTCCGTTCCGGGAAAACCGCAAGGAATAACCATTGCGGGTGGAACGCACGGTGGCGGCCATGGCCCGGCGAAGGGGAATGGCTGTGCCAACGGAGACATGACAGCCTGCACGTGCCCCGGGCAGGCGGGCGTGCCGCCCCTCCAGTAGGTTGATTGTGAACTTTTTGTGGAGGAGCGATCTTTGTGTCGCCTGATCGCTTGGTCACCCCCCATCCGGCAAGGCCTGCCCTTACCGGATAAGCGCCAAAAGACGGGACAAGCGAGTGCCGGAACTCCAATCAACCGGCGGCAACGGGTTGCACTTCGCCGACGCGGTGGCAGAAATCGCCGAACCGTTCGCCGCTTTCCCGTTCCTTGGCGTAGCGGCGGATCAAGGGCGACACTCGCTCCATAACCTCGTCCACGCCGATGTTCACCGCCACTTCCTCGTTCAGGCGGGTGCCGTTGAAGGCGGCCCCGAGGTAGAGATTGTATTTGCCGGGCGCCTTGCCGACCAAGCCGATTTCCGCCAGGTAGGGGCGGGCGCAGCCGTTCGGGCAGCCGGTGGACCGGATGGTGATGGCGTCATCGCGCAACCCGGCGGATTCAACCACCTCTTCCAGCTTTCCCAAAATTTCCGGCAGCATCCGTTCGCTTTCGGCGAGGGCAAGGCCGCAGGTCGGCAGCGCGGGACAGGCCATGGCGTTGAGGCGAATGCCGGTCTGCCGATTGATTTGGCCAACTCCGTGACGGTCGAGGATGCCTTGGATGGTTTCCTTTTGATCATCGGTGACGCCGCTGATCATGAGGTTTTGGTTCGGCGTGAGCCGGAAATCACCCTTTAATATCTTGGCCACCTCGCGGAGCGCGGTTTTCATGCGCAATTCACCGGCATCCTTGATTCGCCCGGAAAGGATGAAAAGGTTGAGAAACCAGTTGCCGTCCACGTCGCGGTGCCAGCCGTAATCGTCGGCCTGGGTTTCGAACGCGAACGGGCGGGCCTTTTCCAGTTTCCAGCCGAGACGGCTTTCCACCTCGCCGATGAACCAGTCCACGCCGCGGTCCTGAATCGTGTATTTCAGACGGGCGTGTTTGCGGTCGGTGCGGTCGCCGTGATCACGCTGGGTGGTGACCACCGCCTCCGCCACCGCGACCGCCTGGTCGGGACGGCAAAAGCCGATCAGGTCGGCCAGGCGCGGGAAGGTTCCGGTTTTGCCGTGGGTTTTGCCGAGACCTCCCCCGGCGACCACGTTGTAGCCGGCCAGCTTGCCGTCTTCGACAATGGCGATGAAGCCGAGGTCCTGAGAGAACACATCAATGTCGTTCGAGGGAGGGACGGCGATGCCGATCTTGAATTTGCGGGGCAGGTAGGTTTTGCCGTAAATGGGTTCCTCTTCCTCTCCGCTGCCGGCGACCTTTTCCTCATCCAGCCAAATTTCAAAATAGGCGCGGGTTTTCGGTGTCAGGTGGGTGCTGATGGCTTTGGCGGTTTCGAAAACGGCGCCGTGAATCCCGGAAACCTTCGGGTTGGGGTTGCACATCACGTTGCGGTTCACGTCGCCGCAGGCCGCGATGGAATCCATGCACACTTTGGTGATTCCCTGGATGAGGGGTTTGACGTTCCCTTTGAGCAACCCGTGCAACTGAAAAGCCTGGCGGGTGGTCAGGCGGATGGTTCCGTTGGCGTACTGGTCGGCCAGTCCGTCGATGGCCAGGTATTGTTCGGGGGTGGCCACGCCGCCCGGCACGCGGATGCGGATCATGAACGAAAAAGCCCGTTCCAGCTTGGCCTTGCGGCGTTCGATGCGCAGGTCGCGGTCGTCCTGTTGGTAAAGCCCGTGGAATTTCGTGAGCTGGGTGTCAGCCGACGCGATGGCGCCGGTGCTGGTGTCTTGCAGCCCCTCGAGAATGCCGCCGCGCAGGTTGCGGCTGGCGGCCTTGATTTTTTCGACCTCGCTGAGCGGCTTGGCGGATGTGGTTTCGGAACTCATGGCAAAAACAATGAAGAAACGTCGGGCGGATTGGCAACCGGCGTTTTACTTTATTAAATTGATAAACTTACTGAAGAATAAAAGGGAGGGCAGATGGATGGCAAGTGAATCCCATCGGTTTTTTTGCGGCGGCCGGGTTGGGGCAAGGGCGGGGAGGCGTCCTCTCAGCCCGCCGCAGCCGAGGTTCCGGTGCGGACGGTTTGGCCCGGTATCCATTTCCCTTCCACAAACAGAATTTTCGGATTTGTCGGCAAACCGAGCTGGTTATGATAAAGGCGTTCGGCCAAAAACTCGACCGCCGCTTCGCCGATCAACTCCGGATTTTGGTCAATTCCGGAGTGGGCTGAGCCGGGGTCGTCCCGGTTGACGGTGGCGTAACCGATGTCATCGGGGACGGCCAGGCCAAGCTCGCGCAACCAAGGTACGATATGTTTCTTATGGGTGGCCACCACCGCGTCGGGACGGTGCCGGAGCACCCATTCCTTGAATTCGTTTTCGGTCAGTCTTTCCGGACACAGCGGAGGAATCCGCCGGCGGGAGGGGAGGGCGCTTTGATAATCGAAAAAGGCCATCGACCACGCGCGGTCCACCCGTTCATTATGGAGCCGGTTCATCACGAGCCCCACGCGTCGGAAACCCAAGGCGGATAATTCATCCAGAAGAAGGCGCATGGAGCGGGTTTGCCGATTCGACACGCGGTGCAGGCCCGGGTGCCGCAGGCTGTGGCCGATCGCCACGGCCGCAAACCGGTCCCAGTCGAGATCCAAACCGGCCCGGCCTTCCGAGGTGGGAGCGATCAGGAGCCCGCGAATGCGGCGGTGCCAAAGGATGTCGCTCAAACGCCGCCCGGAACCACGGGTGTCCCGCAGCCGGAATTCCTCCACCCGAAAGCCCGTTTCCCGCGCCCGTTTGGCCGCTCCCTCCAGACAACGACGCACAAAAAAAGAAGGAGGAGCGCCCCGGCTGGACGTGGGACTGGTCAGAAATGCCAGAGTCTCGGCATGATCGGGTTTGCGCACGCCGCGCAAGTCGGCCATCAGCGCGGAAACCAACGGATTGACCCGGTAATCCAAATCCCGGGCCGCGAGCACAACCCGTTCGCGGGTGGCGGGGGCGATGCCGGGTTCGTTGCGGAGGGCGCGGCTGACGGTCATGCGGGAAACCCCGGCCCGGTCGGCCACGTCCTGCATTGTCGCCCGTGTTCCCTCTTCCATGCCCGAAGCAGATGGAAAAGGAAGCAGGCGGTCAAGCCCGGTTGTTACGGGTAACGAAAGGCCGCCATCGCCAACCGGGAGAAGAATCTGATTTTTGATGAGTCGTAGTTTTTTCCATTCTCCCGCGAAAACACCAAACCCTTGTTTATTTATCATTCCGCCCATGAAAACCCGAATGCTCCGCGGCAAACCCGCCTTCACCCTGATCGAGTTGCTCACCGTGATCGCCATCATCGGCATCCTCGCGGCCATCCTGATACCGGTGGTCGGTAAGGTCCGCGACAGCGCACGGGCCTCCAACTGCATCAGCAATCTCCGGCAAACCGGGTTTATGGTGTTGCACATGATCGAAGACAACGATGGCTCGCTCGTTTCGCAACGGGGCGGCGGGGGCGTCGGGTTGATGTGGACCCAGTTGCTCTCCAGCCAGGGCTACCTCAACAGCGTGGAGGAGCGGCAAATTCTCTATTGCCCGTCAGTGGATAATTTCGCCAACGTTTCCGACGCCAACCCCTTTGATTCCGGACCCTGGCATTGGAAAACGTATGGCCTCTTCATGATCCCGAATTTTCCCGAGCCCGATGTCGGGGCCAACACCCGCGCCAGCCCGGGTTTCGGGCAAGGGGAGGTCAACGCGTACCGCTTGCTCGCCAATGCCGTGCGGGATCCCTCGTTGTTTCCGCTGTTGGCGGACAGCCAGCGCACCAGTGATTTTTCCCAAACGTTCCGCATCACCTCCAGAACGGTAAACGGCGACGGTCTCCGTCTCGTGCACAACGGGCGGGCCAATCTTTTCTTTCTCGATGGCCACCTGGAAGCCGCCGACGCGGTCCGGCTCGGAGATCTGGGCATGGGGAGTGGTTATCTTCACGATTCATCCGCTACCGTTGAGTTTGACAACTCCCGCTTTAACCGTTGACTTGCGTTGGTTTTCATTTCGACAACACCCATGTTCCACGCATGACCGGCTCCATAAAAACCATCGCCCACCCGCATCCAGTTTCATAATACACACGCGGGGCTTGCCCGGCCGCGATTTTCTTCTGTACAAACCTGAATAAACCTCAAACCCAGACCACATGAAATTCCAAATGCTAAAACACACCGCTTCAGGCTTGGCCGCGCTGGCGGCCGCCTTCGGGTTGGCTTTGCAAGCCAACGCTCGTGACCTTTACTGGTCCGAATACGGCGGAGACCCCGGCACGGCCGTGATCAAGGCCTCCGACATCGACGGCTCCAATGAAACCACCATCTTCACAGGCACGGAGATGGCCAGTTTCATCGTCGATATCGCCGTGAACGACACCCATCTGTATTGGACCGGCCACAGCGGCGGAGACGTCTGGCGGTCGAACCGGGACGGTTCCGGGGCCGGGCGGATCATCGAGGCGGGCTCGGGGCTTACCTCGGTCCACAATCTCGTGATCGACGAATCGGCGGGGAAAATTTACATCGCCTGCCACGCCAACGGGATTTTTTCCGCCAACTTGGATGGAAGCGACCTGACCCAGCTGCTGAATGACAGTTCGACCCCGAACTATTCCGGCATCGAGCTGAGATCCTCCCAGGAAGTCCTCTACGTGGTGACTTCCGACAATCAGTTGTATTCCTTTAATCCCGAGGATTCTTTTCCGGCGGCCAGCAGCAGAACGCTGGAAGGGGGCAACGCCACTTATGGACTGGCTTACGATTCGGCAACCGACACGGTATATTACACGGTGTGGGGGGGAGCCGGCTCGGCCGGAGCCCTGTATTCCCTGAACCTGGACACGGGTGAGAACGAGCTGCTGCGTTCCGATCTTCAGGCCACCCTCGGTATGAAATTGAGTCCCGACCGGTCCCATTTGCTCATTGCGCAACGGGACGTCGGCGTGGGCGCGGTGCGATTGAGCGACGGCGGTTACGAACTGATCGCCCCGGCCTCATCCGCCCATTTCGGGGTGGCGGTCACGGCCAATCCCGAGTTGACCGATCCGAGTTTCCCAATTGATCCGAATGTGATTCACGACGTGGTTTGGACCGGCGCGGCCGGCGACGGCGCGTTTGGCAATCCGGCCAACTGGGACCCCGAGCGGGTTCCGGGC
>PXDN01000265.1 GCA_003566375.1 Opitutia bacterium | reverse complement strand
CAAGGACCGATGCCCCTGCCGAACGGGCGAAACGGGGCCCGCCTTTGTTTTTCTTCAGTCCAGACGCACTTCGAGGAGGCGCAGCGGAGTGGGGTCGGGGATGTCGCCTTCGGGGCGGCGGTCGCGGTGGACGCCGAGGGTTTCCCAACGCAGAAAATGGCGGACGCCGGGCTGCCCGGAGGGGGCCGACAGCCAGCGGACGGTCATGCCGGGAAAATCGGTTTGCGGGCGGTTCATTCCGGCGGGGCGTTCCGACGGGCGGGTCACCCGGCCGATCGGACGGAGGGTGGCTTCGTCCAACTCCCACTCCCCGGAACCGGACGGGTGGGAGTAGGGTTGGGTGAGGCGGCCTTCCCGAACCCGCGCCGATCCGGAGCGAACTTCGAAATTGAGGGAGCCCCTTCCTTGGAATTCCCAGCGGTAATCCCATTCGCTGGCTTGGCGGATCACCCATTGCCCGTCTTCGGAGCGGGCGTTGTAAAGCTGGGTTTTGCCGTTTTCGTCAAACTTGATGTAGCTCACCACCACCCGGTCGCGGGAGTCGAAACCGAGATGAACGTTGCCGTTGATGGCTCCGCCTTTGGGCTGCACCGGATCGACCACGTCGCCGGTGTCGATGGTGATGGGCAGCGGGATCGGTTCCCCGCGGGAGGTTTCCCAGTTTAGCAAATCGCGGCTGCGGGCGTAGCTGATGGTGTGGCTGGTCTCCGCGTCGGGGGTGTCGCGCCAAATCCACGCGAGGTGGAAGAGCCCGTCCGGCCCCGGCATCGGTCCGTGCGGGTAGGCGTTCATCACGCCTCCGCCGGACATCAGGGGTTGGTCGAGCATTCGCCGCCAGCTTTGGGTTTCGTGGTCATAGACATTGTAGATCTCCTCGCCGCGCCCGCTGCCGCCCTCACGGTAGGTGAAGATCAACTCGTTGGCCGGCCCACGCAGAAAGCGGGGATAGGTGACGCGGGATTCGTCCCGGCCCACCATGCTGTCCACCCGGCGGAGGGACTCGATGTCATGGGGGTGTTCGGAGCGGAAATAAATCAGCGGCACGCCGTGCATGTTGCCGGTGACGTGCAGGTGGCCGTCGTCGTCCTCCGTCAGGGTGACGAAGTTGTGGCTGTCCCACCCGAGCCGCTCGGGCAGGCGGGTGAGCTGAAACCGGTCCTCCGACAGCAGGCGCCGCCCGATGGTCATCTGCCTTTCCCCGTCGTAGAAGGCGACATATTGCCGGTCGCCGAACGTTTTGAAATCAAAGCCGACGCGGTGGCCCGCCCATGCGGGGGCGACGTCAATCACGCGTTCCACGGTTTGGGCGGGAAGGATGGCGGCGGCGGCCATGGCGGCCAAAGTGAAAACGGGAATCAGGCAACACGGGTGTTTCATTGGAAGTTGAATCGGGAAGGTGGCCAAGGGGCCGCGCCCTCGGCGGCGTTATGGAAGAGCTTGGGCCGGGGCGGGAATTAGTCAATCCGCCGATGGCGAACGATTCCTGCAGGGGAGACTTTGGCCTGCCTCCATTCGTTATCCCGGACGCGAAAATTTTTCAGTCACCCCGCTTTTTTTACTTGTCTAATTATAGGCTTCATTAGATTTCACATTAATGAAATTTAAACTGCGTGCAATCTTTCTGACCTTGTTGATCACTTTGGGAAGTTATGGTACCTCCATGGGCCAAATTCAAATTCTCACCTTCGTGGATTCCACTGTTGGCACAAACTCACTCTCCGGTGCGTTTACTTTGCTTTCCCCCGCTTACCAGAACACGAACGCCTCGTCCGCCAGCGAGTTTGAAACCTTGTTGAACACCGGTAATTTCGACATAGGAATACTTTTTGCCCAAAATTTTGGAGCAAATGACTACTTATCCGCCGTTACAGCGTTGCATGGGTTTGTGGGTTCCGGTGGGTCCGCCCTTTACGTCGATTGGAGTCGAAACGATTCTCTAGCCGGGCCTTTCGGCGCAACCTTCACGGGCAACATCAACCAGAATCAGTTTTCCGCCCCGGCATTGGGATTCCCCAATCCGGTGAACTTGACCAACCCCGGTTGGGGCACGTATTCCACCGGACTTGTTCCCAGCGCCGGATCCACGACTTTGGCGACTTTTGCAAACGGGGAGGCGGCCATCGTGGCGGGCAATGACGGACGTTCACTGGTGTTGGGGATGTTGAGTGATACTTTTTCCGATCCAAATGAGGGTGCGCAACTCCTGGCCTCCGCCATCGAGTATTCTTTCAATTTCACTCCGATTCCCGAGCCGGGAACGATCGCCGCCGGTTCCATGTTTGTCCTGTTGGCGGGCTTCACCGCTTGGCGCAGGTTTCGCTCCCGCCGGAACGTCTCCGTGGTGGAAGCTTGATTCCCTCCGTGGACTCAAGGATTTCGTCCTTCTGGAAATCCTTGATCAGCGCGTGCGCGGTTACGCTCGAAATCTGCGTTAACCATGCAAATCTTTAGTTCGTTTTAGGCGATTAAAATTAATTAAGAGGTTTTTAGTTTAAGTTCAAATTCCAGCGCCTTCCGTGCTTCTTTACCTCGGCCCGGACCCGGGCCAGGCAATTCCCTCTCCAGTTCGCCGCTATTTTTCTCGACGGTCTTGAGATCGATCTCCTTCTCAATGGGATCCATCGGAAAGCACGAATCTTTGCGAGAACCGTCTAAGCTTAGACCCTTACCGCGTCTTGTCGTTCCTCGCTTCAAGAACGCAATCACTGCCGCGGCGGAGACCTCAGGTGCCTGGAGTGAGCAGAGGTGCCAGTTCGGCGCCCAGATGCTCCTCGAGAAGTTGGCGGTACCAGGCTGTTTCCCGCACACCCTCGTTCTCCTCGAAAAACGCTTTCATGATCCCGGCCCAGTCTGAATCGAGCGGCATGATAACGCCAAGTTCCTCCGATGCATCGTCGGCCACCGGGTGACGGCGGAGCTCGGCGCCTTCCTCCACCGCGCTCTTGCGTGCCGCGGTATTCCGCGTTTGGCTGGGCGGTGATGCGGGAGCAACTGATTCACGAAATTCTCATGGCCCGCCAACGCGTGTATGCCGTTACCGGGCCGACTCCGTTGGAGCGGATGCCGGGGTTGGAATCCGGGGTGGAGATTTTTCTCAAACGGGAGGATTTGTCACCGGTCAAATCCTACAAGTGGCGGGGCGCCTACAACCGGATGGCGGTGCTGACGCCGGGGGAGCGGGAGCGCGGGGTGGTGGCGGCCTCGGCGGGCAACCATGCCCAGGGCGTGGCGCTGGCCGCCCGCAAACTGCAAACCACCGCCACCATTTTCATGCCGCTCTCCACCCCCCGGGCCAAACGGGAAGCCGTGCGCGAGCTGGGCGGCGACGCGGTGCGCGCGGTGGTCACGGGCGACACCTACGACGACGCCTCGGCGGCGGCCAAGGCCTGCTGCGCCGGGGAGGGGAAAGTTTATATCCACCCGTATGACGATCTCATGACGATGGGCGGCCAGGGAACCCTGGCTGACGAAATTGTCATGTCGGGGCAAATCCCGTTCGATGCCGCCTACCTGCAGATCGGCGGGGGCGGCATGGCGGCGGCGGTCGCCACCTGGCTCCGGCTTTATTGGCCCGGCATCCGCCTGATTGGGGTGGAGGGCGTGGATCAGGCCTCCATGAGCGCGGCCTTCGCGGCGGGCCGGCCGGTGGCGCTCGACTACGTGGATGTGTTTTGCGACGGAACGGCGGTCAAACAAGCCGGCGAACTAACGTATCCACTCTGCCGCGACTTGCTGGACGGCATTGTCACCGTGACCAACAGTGAGGTTTCCGCCGCGATCCAGAGCCTGTGGGAGACCAGCCGCTGCATCGCCGAGCCGGCCGGCGCGATGGGGCTGGCGGGGCTCCGCAAGGATACCGCCAACCTCAACGGCAAGCGCGCTCTGGTGATCGTGGGCGGGGCCAACCTTGATTTTGAACAATTGGCCATCATCTCGCGCAGCGCGGGCATCGGGGCGGCCCGCCGCCGGTATTTCCGCATCCGCATCGGGGAACACCCGGGCGAGTTGCTGCGCGTTCTGGACACCTGTTTCCACGACATCAACATCATCGAGTTTCAATACGGGAAACTGGAGGAGGAACAGGCTTGGCCGGTGATCGGGGTGGAGGCGTTGCCGGGGGAACTGGAGCGGTTTGCCGGCGGATTGGCGGAGCGCGCGGTGGAATTCGATGACGTGACCGGGGCGGAGGACGTGGAGTATCGAATCATTCATTACAGGGCCAGGCTGATGCGCCACCCTCTGTTCATTCACCTGGAGTTTCCGGAACGACCCGGTGCCCTGCGGGCGTTTCTTTCCCTCGTGCGGGACCGGGCCAACGTTTGCTACTTCAACTACACCAGCACCGGGGAGCGGGTGGGGCGTTCGTTGATCGGGTTCGAATTTTCCGACGAGGCCCAACAGCGGGAGTTTCGTCGGTTCCTGCCCGAATCCGGCTACACCTTCCGGGAAATCGGCGAAGCGGCGCTGTCGCGGATTTTGTGATGAGGGCGTTGGGTGAAGCGGCGCGGGGAGAGTGGCTGTTCCCGGAGGAGGCGGCCGGATTCCGGCGGCGGTTGGATAAGCGCCGCCAAGCGGTGGCGTCCGCCCCGCCCGGCGCGGCGGTTTTGGCGGCCGGGGAGGACCGGTTGGATTTTTTCGCCATGGCCGCGGCGGCGTTGCTGGAGGAGCGCGACTTGGTTCTGGGCAGCGCGGACTGGGGGCGGCGGGAGCGGGAAGCGGTGCTGGCAACGGCCGGGCCCTGTTTGCTGCCGGACGGGAGGATGACGGGAGGCGACCCGTTCGGGAAAGCCGGTGCCCGCGCGCCGCGGGTGCTGATTCCGACCGGAGGCAGTTCCGGCGGTCCGCGCCTGGCCATCCACACCTGGGAGACGCTGGCGGCCTCCGCCGACGCGTTTCTCCGTTTCGCGGGGGAGCGGGAGTTGACCCACTTTTCCGTTTTGCCGCCGTGGCATGTAAGCGGGTTCATGCCAGTGGTGCGCGCGTGGCGCGGCGGCGGCCGCGTGCGGTTCGGCAATCCCGGGGATTTGTCCGGAGACCTGGCGGCGGGCACGGTGGTTTCGCTGGTGCCGACCCAACTGGTCCGCTTGGCCGAAAGAGACGCCTGGCACTCCCTGCGCCGGGCGCGGATGGTTTTGCTGGGAGGGGCGGGAGCGCCGCCACGGTTGCTGGACGGGGCGGCCCGACTCAAGTTGCCGCTGGTTCCCTGCTACGGCATGACGGAGACCGCCGCCCTGGCGTGCGCGCTCCCGGTGGAGGCATTCCTGGCCGGCGGGCGCGGGGTCGGTCGGCCGCTCGATCACGCGGCGGTTTCCATTCGCGACGACGACGGCGCGGACGTGCCGCCCGGAACCGACGGGCGGGTGTGGT
>PXDN01000218.1 GCA_003566375.1 Opitutia bacterium | reverse complement strand
GGGACCGGCCAAGCTGGGATGAAGGGTGATGGAGGGGGCGAACGAATCCCGACGGGACAAAATGGTGAAATGGCCGGGGCGTTGGCCCACCAAGCGTCCGCCGCCCGCCACCGCCGTGAGCATGGGCACGATTTGATCGGAAAGCGGAGCCCAGTCCGCGCCGTTGGCGGAAATCATGGGAAAAGCATTGGCTCGAAATCCCAGCAGAAAATCACCCGTTTCCAACACGTTGATAAAACGCGGGGCTGTTGATGAAAATCCGAGGGGGAGCCAATGCTTTCCATCGAGGGATTGAAACGTGCGGGACTCGGCCAGGTTCCACCAGCGGTTGCCGGCGTGGCGGATTTGGCCGGTTCCGGCGGCCGGGGTGTGGATTTTGCTCCATGTCCGGCCGTCTGCGGATTTATACAGGCTGGTTCCGTCACCGCCCAGAAAGAATCCGTTGCCATGGTCGATGTGCCGGAGGTTCGCCGGGCCTTCCCCCTGGCTCCAGTCAAAACCGTCTTCGGACCAGAAAACACCCCCGGGTCCGCCCGCGACCAGCATCCCGCTTCCCGCGGCCAAGGCAAAGAACGGGGGATTTGCCGGGGAACCGGCGGGGTTGGGAGGGCGAACGCTTTCCCACATCGAACCGTCCAAAGAATGAATGACCCTGTTTCCCATGGGGCCGATGGTGCCGGCAAAAAAACGCCCGTTGTGGAAAAGTACATTCGATGAGACCATTCCCGATGAAAGCCGGACTTGCCGCCAATGAAGGCCGTCCGCGGAAAAAGCAAAACCGTTTTCACCCCTGGCCACAAAACGCCCGTTGCCGTAGGCAAGGGAAGCCACTTGGCTGGATTGAAGGTTTGTCGGGTTGGTTCGCAGGGGTGCCGATCCTTGAGGCAGGGGGGGGACATTCACCCCAACCGAGTTCGAGAGAACCCTTCCGTGGGAGTTGGTCATCCGGACTCGGTAGCTTCCGGAATCTACGTTGACCAAGTCGTCAATCCGCAGTTCGGGACCGTTCTCCCCCAGAATCGGGACGCCGCCCCGCTCCCACCGGTAGCGCAAAGGGCCGCTCCCCACGGCTTCCACTTGGAGTATCAAACTACTCCCCTCCGCCCTTTGACCACCCATGCCTTCTTCAAGCATGGGCAGATTGATGATGACAGGTTCGATCCCCGCGCTCCGCACCGAGGCTTGGCTCTCACCCAGTCCGACAATCCGCCCTCCACCCTCCACCAAGACGGAAAAAGGCATGGGAGCCATAAAACCAGTCCATTCGGCTCTGTTTCCGTAAAAGACTTGGGATTGATTGCCGTTTGCCAACCACACCCCGTTTACCTTGACGGGATTCAGGGTGTTGGGCAGTTGCGGGTCGGTTTCCATCCACAAAATGCCATCGGGAGAGAAATAGGTGCGCTGTCCCCAAAACCACCAACGGTCACCGCGATGAAGCAAACGGGGAGGCTGGGGGGCGCCCAATGGAACGGAGTTAATGGAATGGACCTCCCAAGTTACCCCGTCAATCGAACGGTGAAAATGTTGTTGGGCACCGATTAAAAAATGCCCGTTTCCAAAGGCGACGGTGGCTGACTGCGCCTGTGATTGCGGAATCCCGGTCTCGGCTTTCTCCCAGTTCCTGCCGTCCTCGGATCTCAAATGCCCCCCGGGGTGGCTGGCGACAAAAGCCCCGTTGCCATGGGCAATGGAAAACGAAGGCCCAGGGGTGTTTTCAGGCAATCGGGCTTCGGACCAAGCGATGCCATCGTCCGAATGCAGGATGAGGGTGCGCGAATTTGGCACCGAAATTCCCGCCGCCATGTAAAAACGGTGGTTGGCGAAAATCACTTCGCTTCTGTGATGAAAGTGGCGAACTCCAAGCAGTTCGCCGGTTTGCCAGTGAACCCCGTTCATGGAGTGGGAGATTTTTCCCGCTCCGTCCAATCCGCCAACCATCACGAAGCGCCCGTTTCCGTGGACCGCCGCATGCGGTTGGGACATTCCCGTGGGTACGGGAGTTTGCCAAGCCGGAAATTGCCCCGGCGGGAAATAGTTGGAGGTAGTCGCTATTCCCGCCGACCCGCTTTCCACCGTTCCGTGGGGCGAGGCGACTTTGACCGTATAAGCGCCGCCGTCTCCCGCAGTCAGGGACGGGATCGCCATTTGAGCCTGTTGTTGACCGGAAAGAGGGGTGCCGTTGCGGTTCCACTGGTATTCCATCGGGCCGTTGCCCACCGCCACCGCCGCAAGGCTCAAGCGGCTGCCCTCCGGATAGACCGGGCGGTCGCGGGTTGGATTCACCGCGATGGCCGGCGGCCAGAGGCCGGCGTCGCGCACATGGATCGAACCCCCGGCGCCGACGGCGACCAAGCGGTTTCCCGAGACCGCCACCGCCCGCAACCCGTCCGCCGGAGCGGGGATGACGGCTGATTCCCCGAGGTTGCGCGAGATCCACAAGCCTTGCTCCCCGATACCGTAAAAATGATCGGCCGCGCGGCCGATTCTGCTGAAGTTCAGATTTTGCGGGCGCAACCGGACCCCCCCGTCGCCGGAAACCCAAACCGTCCCCTCGGGCGTTCTCCCGAAAAACCGGCCATCGGCGTAAACGACTTCCTCGACCGCTCCCGGCTCGACCTCGCGGGCGGTCCATTCCAAACCATCGGCTGAGGAAAAAAACCTCCCCGCGGCGAAAGCGGCAAAGCCTTCGCCGGTGGCGGCCACCGCGGTCAGGTTTTGTTCGGTGAACCGCTCGACCGCTTCCCACGCGAGACCGTCGGAGGAACGGAGAACGGTTCCTCCGTTGCCGACCGCCAGCCGGATGTCACCCTGACGGGCGAAGCCGTTCAGTTTGGTCGGAAGGGCGGGGGAGCCGTCCGAGCGGGGCGGGACGGAGACCGATATCCAGGAATAGCCGTCGGCGGAGCGCAGGAGCCTGCCGCCATTCGGACTCACATGGGGATCGGGCTGTTGCCGGCCGACCGCCCAGAAACGTTCGCCGTCGAACACCACCTGTTTCAGATCCAGCCCGGCCGGGCTGTAAACCGGGTGCCAGTGAACGGTGTCGGGGGAGACCAGGATCCGGTTGCCGGCCGCCACCGTAACCCCGTGACCGGACACGGCACTGGAGAGATTCGCTTCCTGGGGAATCGCGACCTCCCGCCACTCCCTCCCGGCGGCGGAAGGAACGAAAGAGGCGGTGGCCAACAGACCGGTGAGGAGAAAGGGGAGGTAACGCATGGGATGATTGGGTGTGAGGGTTCCGGTTAATGGTTTTAGAATAGGACGTTTTGGCTTATCACTTTGGTCAAAGAGTTTCACCCTTTTCGCAGGAGAGGGCAGTTGTCCGGGTTGGACCATCGTCAAAAGATTGATAACCACCAGCAGACGGCGGGCTTGGCTGATTCCGACATGGGTATTTCATCCAGTAGGAGACTGGTAAAACCATGTTGGAAGATCATCGAACCCATTTAGCTGGAGAAGGCGTTCGACCGCCGTGGCGATTAGGCGGCCGCTTTGCCGGGCCTGGAGCCGCGGCTTCCGCGGTTCCGGCAAACCGCCTGCCGGGCCAAGTTGGCGCGGGGCGGGACGGGATGACGCAACCGAGCCGTCACACTCCCCCCGCGGGGCTTTGTTTTGGCGTGGTTTCGGAGGGGTAATGCGGCACGTTTCCTGCGCTTGCACAAGGTATGATGGATCCAAACAGAATGACGGAAATGGCCCGCGCGGCCGTGTTGGAGGCGCAGAACGAGGCCCGGCGGCGAAACCACCAGGAGGTGGACGCCACCCACTTGGCCGCCAGCCTCACCACCCAGGAACACGGGGTGGTCAGCGGCCTGCTTCGGAAAATGAACATCACGCCCTCCGCCCTGCAGATGTCGGTCGGGCGCGAGCTGGACCGCCTGCCCCGGGTGGAAGGGAGTGTGGATTCCTCGAAAATTTACGTGACGCGTTCCTTCAACGACGCGGTGACGAAAGCGGAAAGCGAGGCCGCCGCCCTGAAGGATGAGTTTGTCAGCACGGAGCACCTGTTTCTCGGACTGGTGGAGACGGGATCACCTCCGGCGTTAAAGAAAATCTGGGAAAGTTTCGGACTGACCCGGGACAAGGTTCTCGCCGCCCTTCGCCAAGTGCGCGGAAACCAGCGGGTGACTTCGCAAAATCCCGAGGGGACCTACCAGGCATTGGAAAAATACGGCATCGACTTGGTCGAGCAGGTGAAGAAAGGAAAAGTCGATCCGGTCATCGGGCGCGACGGGGAAATCCGCCGGGTCATCCGCATCCTCTCCCGCAAGACCAAAAACAACCCGGTCCTGATCGGCGAGCCGGGAGTCGGCAAGACCGCCATCGTCGAGGGGCTCGCCCAGCGCATCGTGCGGGGCGACGTGCCGGAGGGCCTCAAGGACAAAACCATTTTCGCCCTCGACATGGGCTCCCTGTTGGCGGGCGCGAAATTCCGCGGTGAATTTGAGGAGCGTCTCAAGGCGGTTTTGCAGGAGATCAAAAACAGCGACGGGCGCATTCTGCTGTTCATTGACGAACTGCACACCATCGTCGGCGCGGGGAAGGCCGAGGGTGCCATCGACGCCGGCAACATGCTCAAGCCGATGCTGGCACGTGGCGAGTTGCACTGCATCGGCGCGACCACGCTCGACGAATACCGCAAACACATTGAGAAGGACGCCGCCCTCGAACGCCGTTTCCAAACCGTGCTGGTGGACCAGCCGACGGTGGAGGACGCCATCTCGATTCTGCGCGGACTGCGGGAGCGGTTCGAGGTTCACCATGGGGTGCGCATCCAGGACAACGCCCTCGTCAACGCCGCCGTGCTCTCGCACCGCTACATCAGCGATCGGTTTTTGCCCGACAAGGCCATTGACCTCGTGGACGAGGCCTGCGCCGGCATCCGCACCGAAATGGACAGCCTGCCGACCGAACTCGACGAGTTGACCCGGCGCGTCATGCAGCTTGAAATCGAGGAGGCGGCCTTGGTTAAGGAAAAAGACGAGCAAAGCCGCCTGCGCTTGGAAGCGCTGAAGAAAGAACTGGCCGACGCGCGGGAAAAAGCGGGTGTGCTCCGCAGCCAGTGGGAGGAGGAAAAAAAGGAAATCGGCAAAGTGCGCCAGGTTCGCGAGGAGATTGAGCGGATCAAACTGGAGATGCAGAACGCCGAGCGCGCCTACGATTTGAACCGGCTGGCGGAACTCCGCCATGGCAAACTCCCGCAATTGGAGGCCGAATTGACCCGGTTGGAAAACGAAAAACCCGCAGGCCGTTTGCTCAAAGAGGAGGTTTCCCAGGAGGAGATCGCCGAGATCGTCGCCCGCTGGACCGGCATCCCGGTTACCCGTTTGCTGGAAGGGGAAAAGGAAAAACTGCTCCGCTTGGAGGAGG
>PXDN01000379.1 GCA_003566375.1 Opitutia bacterium | reverse complement strand
CCGAGACCCTCGGACGGTTCCATTTTTTACGCGGGGTGGTGGAAGTCGCCGGAAAAAAGGCGCTCGCCATCGATTTTGGGCTGGCCCTGGTCGCGGAAAAAGCAGGCTGATGGGACGGCGGGTTTTCACAGCCGGAGCGGTTCGGGCGAATTCAGGTTTGCCAGCGGGAGGGGATTTTGCGGCCATCTTTTCATGCGAGTGGTGATTTTGGGATCGGGCCGGGGGAGCAATGCTGAAGCGGTTTTACGCTCACAGGCGGATGGAAAGCTGGGAGCGGCCAAGGTGGCCGCGCTGTTCAGCGACCGGCCCGGCGCCGGCATGTTGAAACTCGGACCGGCGTTCGGGGTGGATGCGGTTTTCCTCGATCCGGGAGCGTTTAAAACCAAGTTGGCCGGAGAGGCCGAGCAAACCTACATTCGGGAAATCGGAGCCAGGCAACCGGACCTGATCGTGCTCGCCGGGTTCATGCGCGTGATCAAGCCGGCGTTCATCGAGGCGTTTTCCGGGAAAATCATCAACCTTCACCCGAGCCTGCTGCCGGCGTTCCGCGGCTTGGCCGCCATCCGGCAGGCTTATGATTTCGGCGCGAAGTACACCGGCTGCACGGTGCATTACGTCACGCCCGATGTGGATGCCGGGCCGATCATCGACCAAGCCGCCGTGCGAATCGGGGAAGGGGAAACGTTGGAACAAGTGGAAGCCAACGTCCATGAAGCCGAGCACCGCCTCCTCCCCGCCGTCATTGCCCGCCTGAGCCGCGCCTGATTGATTTTTTGCCGGGCTGGCCGTCGGGACGGGCCGCCGGGTGGCCCATGAGGTTTCGATTGCGTCACCATGGTTGCTATCGCCACCATCCCCTCATCCCGGAGCTTCCATATGATCCATCCATCCACATCCTTGATTCGCCCCGCCTTGCTTTTCGCGGCCATCGCCCTGGGTTGTTCCAGTCTGGTGGCCCAAAATCAATCCTCGCTCGTTTATCCCGGGCCGGACGGGAAGCTCGTCTATGAGGGATATGCCAACGAGGGACAGTCGAGCACCGGCAACATCATGATTGATTTTTCCCACGCCGGCTACAAGGGCGGGGGCGTGGCGATCCCGTGGGTGCCGGTCGAGGTCGCCCTCGACCCGCTGCCCGGCGATGACGACGACCACGCCCGCATCCAGGCGGCGATCAACTGGCTCAGCACCCGGCCACTCTCATCAGCCGGATTTCGCGGCACGCTGTTGTTGCGGGCCGGGACTTACCATGTCTCACGGAGCCTGCGGATCGAGGCCGACGGCATCGTGATCCGCGGCGAGGGGCAGCACGGCGGGGGCACGGTCATTCGATTCACCGCCACCTCGAAGTCCGACCTTTTCGAGTTTTTCGGCAGCGGCGGCTGGACAAAAATCGCCAATACGGAAAGGCCGATCTCCGATGCGGTCGTGCCCAGCGGGGTGCGTTCGTTCAACGTCGCCACCACCAGCGGCCTCTCCGTGGGCAACCGCGTGATGGTGCACCGCACGCCCAACCAGGCGTGGATCAATCTTCTCGAAATGGGTCCATACGGGTGGACGCCACAAGACTACCGCGCGCAAACTCCGCGTGTCATCACCGCCATCCAGGGCAACACGGTCACGGTGGATGCGCCGCTCGTCCACGCCATCGAAACCCAATACGGGGGCGGCGGGTTGTATCGCTACCATTTTAATGGAGCCCTGCGCCAAGTCGGCATCGAGCGGATCCGGCTGGAATCCTCCTTTACCAGCGATACGGACGAAGACCACGGCTGGAGCGCGGTGATGTTCCGCCGCGTGGAAAACGGATGGGCCCGCCAAGTGACCGCCCGGCATTTCGGCTACGCCTGCGTCGATATCCGCAGTGGCAGTAAATTCATCACCGTCGAGGACTGCGCCCAACTCGATCCCAAATCTGTCATCACCGGTGCCAGGCGCTACTCGTTTAACATCTCACAATCCTCCTTTATCCTCATGCAACGCTGCTACACCCGCGAGGGCCGTCACGATTACGTCACCGGCTCCCGCACCCGCGGGCCCAATGTCTTTGTGGACAGCCTCGCGGAAAACGCCCACAGCGACATCGGCCCGCATCACCGCTACGCCGAGGGGCTGCTTTTCGACAATGTCCGGGGCGGCCCCATCAACGTCCAGAACCGCCGCACCAGCGGCACCGGCCACGGCTGGGCCGGCGCGCAGACGGTGTTCTGGAATTGCCACGCCACCACCATGATCTGCGACGCGCCCAAGGCCGCGATGAACTTTGCCATCGGTTGCATCGGCACCCAGCGGCAGGGTGTGTGGCCACCCAGCGAGCCAGACGGCATCTGGGAATCGCGCGGCGTGCCGGTGACCCCGCGCAGCCTCTACTACGCCCAACTCGCCGACCGCCTCGGCCAACAAGCCGTTGCCACCGTCACCACCGCGGCCCAGCAACAGGGCACCATCTGGAACGATCTGTCCGCCTGGAGAGGGGATTCCGAAGCGCCGGGCCTGCCCGCTTTCACCCCGCTCGGCATCGACGCCGGCTCCGACGTGGAGGGAATCATCGAATCCCTTGAACTGCACGCCGTGATCCGCCACCCCCTGCCGAGAAATTTCCCGATGACCATCCACGGCTGGACTCAACTCTCGGGCCCGGCCGATGCGGTTTTTGAACAGGCTTTGAGTCCTTCCACCACTGTCACTTTTCCCGTGCCCGGCGTTTACGAATTGCAATTCGCCGCGTCGCAGGTTGACGACCGCGATCCGCAAAACATCGTCACCCACAGCGGCTCGGACACCCTCCTCGTCACCGTCCACGCGCCGCCCGTGGCCAGTGTCGCCCCCACTTCGGCGGACATGATCGTCGGCCGCCGGCAGGACAACGCGCCTCACGCGCTCGGCTACCACTCCGATGTCTCCAACGACATCACGGGGGGGACCGGATCGAATCCATCTCTCACCCGCGAGGATCGCAACATCGTGCTGGGTTATCCCCTCCCGGACCTGCCCGCCGGGACCGCGCTCACCGGCGCGACCCTCCATTTTGAAATCAAGGCTCATCGAAACCAGAGCGGGGCGGACCCCGGCTTGGAGGTCTATCTGATCAATACCGTCGCCCCGGAGGACAGCGGCACGGCTTTCTTCTTCCACGGCGAAAATGATCCGAATCCCGACGTTGTTCGCGTCGGGGGAATCAACATCAGCGAACCCGCGGGGGCTGAAGTGAACTACCCCGCCGGCACCCGGGTTCAGTCCTTTCCCCTCGGCGGCGATGCCCTTGCGCTCCTGCAAAGCTTCTATGGCGGCGATGGCGCACCCGCCCGGCCGGAGGTTTTCTTCCGGTTCAACCTCGACCATCTCCACAGCGGAGGAGGCAACGGCGATTTGGGAGGCAACGCCCTCGACCGCTACCGCATCGACACAGGCTCCGCGGCATCGAGTCTGGATCTTTTCGGCATTCCGGAAGGCGGTGGGAACACCTTCGCTGAATGGATCGCCGGTTTCGATCTCGATCCCGCCCAGCGGGGTCCCGGCGACGATCCCGACGGCGACGGTCTATCCAACGCCGTGGAAAATTTCTTTGGCACGCATCCCGGGGAACCCAACGAGGGAATCGCCATCCTCGCCGCGGGCGGGGGATCCTTCTCCTTCACGCATCCAAGGAACCCGAATCAGGCCGCCAATCTGAGCGCCGCCTATCGCTGGTCCACCGATCTCACCGACTTCCATGGCAACGGAGACACCGATGCCAACGGCACCACCGTCACCTTCACTTCTTCGACCGATGAAGGCATCACCACCGTCCACGCCGCGGCCTCGGGGACGGCCATCGACCGCCTCTTTGTCCTCATTGATGTGACTGTCGATTGAGGGCCCCACGGGAGGTCGCTGTGATCGATAAATGGATACGAATCCGGGCAAGGTTGCCTCAATTCGCCTACATCGACATCACGTCGGGGGCGACGCGGATTTTTGATTTTTTCCGGGATTGAGTTTTGCGTGGATTCCGGCCAGTCTCGGTTTTGCATCCGCTGACGCGGGGTCTTATCTTCAATGTGTCCAACCATGAAAACCTTCGACTCTTCCTTGTCCCGCGGCCCGTCCCGCCGCGACTTCCTGAAAAAAAGCGCGTTGGCCGCCGCGGCGGTTTCCGCCTCTCCCGCCTTCCTCGGCGGGTCGGCTCCCGCCACCGCATCCTCCAACCCAGCCAACAACCGCATCCGGGTCGGTTTCCTCGGGGTCGGCGGGCAAGGGTTCAATACCCATGTGCGGACCGTGGCCGCCAACGCGGCGGCATGGAATGTGGAGGGGGTGGCCGTGTGCGACGTTTGGAAAAACCGCGTGGACCGGGCACTGGCCCACTTGGGATTGCCGGAGTCGGACGGTTACGGGGATTACCGAAAGCTGCTCGAGCGAAACGACGTGGACGCGGTTTACATCGGCTCCGTCGATCATTGGCACGCCCGCATGGCGGTGGACGCGGTGGAGGCCGGAAAGCATGTGTTTGTCGAAAAGCCGATGACCCGCCACCTGTTGGAGGCGTTTAACGTGTATGACGCGGTCAAGCGGACTGGTAAAGTTTTCCAGCTCGGCACCCATTTTTGTTCGGAGGGCCATTGGCACCGGGCGGCGAAACTTGTGCGGGAAGGGAAAACCGGTCCTCTGGTGCACGCGCAAACCTCCTTCGGGCGCAATGTCCCCCACGGGGAATGGAATTACCGGATCGATCCGGCTTTGACCGCCGACACGGTGGATTGGCAAATGTGGCTCGGCCCGGTTGCGGACCGTCCGTTCGATCCCGACGCGTTTTTCCGGTGGCGCAAATATTATCCGTATTGCTCCGGGATTTTGGGCGACCTTCTCTCCCACAAGCTGCATCCGCTGATGATCGCGACCGACACCCTGGAGTATCCCGTGCGGGTTGCCTGCATGGGCTCGCGGGAAATCACCACGGACCGGGACGTGCCCGACACCACCCAGTTCATGGTTCAGTTTCCCGGAGGTTTTCACGCGCATGTTCTCGGCAGCACGGTCAACGAGGAGGGGTTGCGGGAAATCATCCGCGGCCACAAAGCCACGCTTTACCTGGGTGGCGGCCGGGTGCGGCTCAATCCCGAGCGGCCGTTTGCGGAGGATTTGGATCCGGAGGAGCACCGGGACATTCCGAATGAAAACCACCACAAAAACTGGTTTGACGCGATTCGCGGCGAGGCCGAACCGAACTCCGGCATTGACCTGGCCATCCGCGGGCAGACCATCGTCTCCATGGCGGAAATTTCGGAACGCACGGGGCAAATGCTCTACTTCGATGCGGAAAACCGCCGCTTGACGGATGCCAACGGCCGGGCGCTGGAGCCCATTGATTACGACAGCGTGATTTGATCCGGAGACGTG
>PXDN01000318.1 GCA_003566375.1 Opitutia bacterium | reverse complement strand
GGGATCGGCACGCCCCAGGAACGCTGGCGGCTAATGCACCAATCGGGCCGGTTTTCAATGGCCGACCGCATCCGGTTTTCACCCCAGGCGGGAATAAATTCCACTTGGTCGAGAGCTTTCAGGGCGCGGTCGCGGGCACCGGTTTCGTCAAGGGAGATGAACCACTGGTCCATGGCCCGGAAGACCACCGGGGTCTTCGAGCGCCAGCAGTGTGGATAAGAGTGCTGGATGGTTTTCTTGGCGAGAAGCGACTCGTTCCCGGCGATGATTTTGAGCACCCCTTTGTTGGCGTCGCTCAGCGAACCGCCTTCCTCCAGCACCGACAAGCCGGTCAGCTCGGCGGGCACGCGCCCGTCGTCGATGTAGCGTCCGGCATCGTCGAGCGGGCAGTAAATTTCCAATCCATGGGCAATGCCGGTGTGGTAATCGTCCAATCCGTGACCGGGCGCGGTGTGGACGCAGCCGGTGCCGCTTTCGGTGGTGACGTAGTCCGCCAACAGGATCGGGCTGGCCCGGTCGATGAACGGATGGCGCGCTTCCAACTTCTCCAGTTCGGCTCCGTTGAAGGTTTTTACCACCGTCCAATCCTCCAAACCGCATTCCCGGGCGAATGCCCCGGCGAGGTCGGAAGCCACCAGAAACGTGCCCCTGGCGGTTTTGACCGCACTGTATTCGATCTTTGGGTGCACGGCGACGGCGAGGTTGGCGGGCAGGGTCCACGGCGTGGTGGTCCAAATAACCACCGCCGCTCCCGATTCGAGGCCGAGCCGGGCCGCGGCGCCGGCGGCGAGGGGAAATTGGACGTAAATCGAAACGCTTTTGTGGTCGCGGTATTCGATTTCGGCCTCGGCCAGGGCGGTGGCACAGGGGATCGACCAGTAAACCGGCTTTTTGCTCCGGTAAACAAGCCCCTGCTCCACGAACGAAGCAACCGTTTCCAGTTCGGCGGCCTCGTATTGCGGGTGGATGGTCCAGTATTCATTTTTCCAATCGCCGGTGACGCCGAGGCGTTGGAACTGTTCGGTTTGGAGGCGGCGGTATTTGTCCGCGAATGCGGCGCAGGCCTTGCGCACCTCCAGGGGCGTGTAATCGGTGCGGCCGGAGGCTTGCAGTTCCCGGGAAACCCGGTGCTCGATGGGAAGGCCGTGACTGTCCCAGCCGGGGATGTAGGGCGCGTTGCGTCCCCGCATCCACTGGAAGCGGAGAATGATGTCTTTGAGCGTCTTGTTGAGGGCGTGGCCGAGGTGCAGGTCGCCGTTGGTGAATGGGGGGCCGTCGTGGAGAATAAACGTCTCCCCGTTTTGGTTGCGGCTTTGAATCTTCCCGTAAAGGTCGAGCGTTTCCCAGTGGCGCAAGCGGGCGGGCTCCCGCTCCACCAAATTCGCCCGCATGGGAAACCCGGTTTGCGGGAGATTGAGCGTGTCTTTCAGGTCTGTAACCATTCGTCAAATGAACCAACGGAACGGGGGAGGCGGCTCCCCCGGCAAAATTGAAAAAGGCATGACAATAGGAATCCCCGCTTCGGAAGCAACTGTAATCGAAGGGCCGCTTTTTGGACTTTTCGGACATTCCCTTGCCTTTGGGTGGAGCGGGCGTTTTATGGAACGCTTGTTTATGAAAGTATTGATCGCAGACCGCATTTCTCCCAAGGGGGTGGACTTTTTGAGAAACCAACCCGGTTTCGAAGTGGTGGAGGCTTATGGCTCCACCCCGGAAAAGATTCTCTCCCTGGTCAAGGATGTCCATGCCATTGCCGTTCGCAGCGAAACGCAGATCACCGAGGAGGTTTTCGAAGCCGCTCCCTTGCTGAAAGCGGTGGGCCGCGCGGGAGTCGGGGTGGACAATATCGACGTGGAGGCGGCGACCCACCGCGGCGTGGTGGTGCTGAACACGCCCTCCGGCAACACCATTGCCACCGCCGAGTTGACCTTCACGCACCTTCTTTGCGGCGCCCGCCCGGTGCCGCAGGCGGCGGCATCGATGCGGGATGGAAAATGGGACCGCAAGAAATACGCCGGGATCGAGCTGGACCAAAAAGCGCTCGGCGTGATCGGTCTCGGCCGCATCGGGGCCGAGGTGGCCAAACGCGCCCGGGCCTTTGGCATGCGGGTGCTGGCCCACGATCCGTATCTGGTGCCGAGCCGGGCCAAGGCGTTGCAAGTGGAGCAGGTGGAGTTGGACGAGTTGTTCAGCGAGGCCGATTACATCACCGTGCACATGCCGTTGACGGATTCGACCCGCGACCTGATCAACGCCGACGCGTTTGCCAAAATGAAGGACGGCGTGCGGTTATTCAACTGTGCCCGCGGCGGGATCGTTAACGAGACGGATTTGGTTGCGGCCCTCCAGTCCGGCAAAGTCGCGGCCGCCGGATTGGATGTGTATGAAGAGGAACCGCTGGCCGCCGATCACCCCCTGCGCTCCCTGCCGAACGTGGTGCTCACGCCCCATCTGGGCGCCTCCACCCGCGAAGCCCAGGAGAGCGTCGGCATCGAGGTGGCGGAGTCCCTGGCCGGCGTGTTGAACGGCGGGGTGATCCGCAACGCGGTGAACATGCCCTCCATCGACGCGGAAACCCTCAAAACGGTGGGTCCCTACCTCGAACTCGGCGCCCGCGTCGGCACGCTGGTCCAGCAATTGTCGGCCAAAGGGGTGGAGAAGCTGCGTATTGTGTATTTCGGCAACGTGGTGGATCTCGACACCAATTCGCTGACCCGCGGCATCATTAAAGGTTACCTTGCCCGCATCAGCGGCGGAGAGGTGAATTTCGTCAACGCGATGGTCGTGCTGGAGCGGTTGGGGCTTCAGCTCGAAGTGGTCAAGTCCAACGAGGAGAGCGATTACAACGAATTGATCCAAGTCGAGGCGTTGGCGGCGGACGGCACCGTTTATTCCGCGGCCGGCACCTTGCTGGGCAAGGCCAACAGCCCCCGCATCGTGGCGATCAACGGGCGCGAGGTGGAAGCCCAACCGACCGGAATTTTGCTGGTGCTGGAAAATCGCGACGAGCCGGGCATCGTCGGCTTGATCGGAAACCTGATGGGCCGTGACAAGGTTAACATCGCCGCCATGTCGCTGAGTCGGACCGAAGCCGGGGGGATGGCGTTGACCGTGATCCAACTCGATACGGTGCCGAGCGGGGAGGCCATGGACGCGATTAATCAACATCCCTCCATCCGCAATGCGCAATTGGTTAAATTCTAAACAAACACCCGCCCGGCCGGCGGTCCGGTCGGAGTCTCGGCCGCGCCGCTTGGACGGAGGCGTTTTTTCGCGGTGAGCGTGGCTTTGTGGATATTGGCCGCCACCGTGGCGGGTTACCTTCTCGGAGCGGTCCCCTTTGGTTGGCTGGTGGCCCGTGCGCACGGCGTGGACATCATGAAGGTCGGGAGCGGGAACCCCGGTGCGACCAACGTCAAGCGTTCGGTCGGCAAGCGCGCGGGAAATGTGGTGTTTGGGCTCGATTTCCTGAAAGGGGCGGTGGCGGCGGGTTGGCCGTTGCTGGCCGGTTTGCCGCCGGACCAGCTGGTGGCGGTTCAGGCCGCCGGGTTGTGCGCGGCGATTTTAGGCCACAGTTTTTCCGTCTTTTTGCGGGGAAAAGGAGGGAAGGGTGTTGCCACCACCATGGGTGGATTGCTCGCCCTGATGCCGTGGGTGGTCCTGATGGGCGTCACGGTGTGGGTGGTGGTTTTTTACGCCACCCGGTATGTTTCCCTGGCCTCCATCTGCTTCGCCCTCGTGCTCCCGTTGGGCAATTATCTGCTCTCCGGCTCGGGCGCGTTGACGGCCATCGGGGGAGGATTGGCGCTGCTGATTATTTTCCGGCACCGTTCCAATATTCAAAGATTGCTAAACGGCACCGAACACCGTTTCGTGCGGGAACCAAAAAATGGAGCAGGCACATGACATGGCTCCGGTTCTGAGCCGGAGTGAAACCGCTGGAAGCAGGAGAACGGTGCGCATCGGGTTTCTCGGGTTCGGCACGGTTGGCCAGGGGGTGTGGAAACACGTCCGGGAAAACCGCCGCCGCCTTGAAGCCCGGCTGGGCGCGCGCCTCGAGCTGGCCCGCGCCGCCGTGCGGCAAGCCGGTAAAAAGCGGGGGGTCGCCCTCGACGCCGGTCAATTGACCACCAACGGGCGCGAAATCGTCGAGGATGATTCCATCGACATCGTCTGTGAATTGATGGGGGGCACCGGGGAAGCCCGGGAACTGACCTTGGAGGCGCTGCGCCGGGGGAAAGTGGTCATCTCCGCCAACAAAGCCCTTCTTTGCGAGCACGGGGAGGAATTGTTCGCCACCGCCCGCAAACACGGCGGCCAATATTTCTTCGAGGCCAGCGTGGCGGGCGGCATTCCCATCATCAAGGCGTTGCGCGAGGGATTGGTGGCCAACCGGTTTCCTTTGATTTACGGGATTCTCAACGGCACCTGCAACTACCTGCTGACCCGCATGGAACGGGAAGGGTTGGCCTTTGAACCGTTGCTGGAGGAGGCGCGGGCGCTCGGTTTTGTCGAGGCCGACGAATCCCTCGACGTGGATGGTTGGGACACCGCCCACAAAGCGGTGGTGCTGGCGTGGCTGGCCCACGGCAAATGGGTTCGCTACGACGAAATGGTTGTTGAGGGGATCCGCAAGGTCACCCAGGACGACATCGCCCATGCCCGGTCGCTCGGTTACGCCATCAAACTGCTGGCGGTGGTCAAACGGGATTTCGCCAGCAACCGGCTGTTTGTCAGCGTGCATCCGGCGCTGGTTTCCCGCCGCAACGTGCTGGCCAATCTCGACGGCCCTTACAACGGGGTTTCCGTCACCGGAGACATCGTCGGCACCACCTGTTATATTGGACGGGGCGCGGGGCAGGACGCCACCTCCAGCGCCGTCATCAGTGACATCGCCGACGCCGTGCTCTGGCTTCAGCGGTGCGAACCGCGGCGGGACGAACCGTCGGCCTCCCCGGGCGTTGGCCGCGAACCGGCCTGCGGCATTCTTCCGTTGGAAAACGTGGAGTCGTCTTTTTACCTGCGGCTGATGGTCAAGGACGCGGCCGGCGTGTTGGCCGAGGTCGCTTCGGTGATGGGGCGCCACCTGGTCAGCATTGCCACGGTTTTGCAAAAAACGGCGGCCACTCCCGGCCGGGCCTGCCTGATCCTGACCACTCATGTCACCAACGAGCGCGCGATGAAAAACACGGTGGAGGAGCTGGCCGGCTTGGAAAGCTTGCTGGAGCCTCCTTTCCTTTTGCGCGTCGCCGCATTCGAAGAGTAATCAAAATTTTTTATGGCTCGCATTGTCCAGAAATACGGAGGCACTTCAGTGGCGGATATCGACAGAATCCGCCAGGTGGCCTCCCGCGTGAAAAAAGTGGCCGACGAGGGGCACGAAGTGG
>PXDN01000255.1 GCA_003566375.1 Opitutia bacterium | reverse complement strand
CGCGCGAAGCAGAGCCGTCTTTTTCCGTTGATCGACCGCGTAATACCCCGGCACCAAGCCGCCCGCCGCCCGGGTTTTCACCTCCACAAACACCAGGGCAGCCCCGTCCCCGCAGATCAGGTCGATTTCATCCCGGCCCGACCGCCAGTTTCTGGCGAGAATCCGCAAACCCCGTTCACGCCGCAAAAAGTCCTCCGCCGACCGCTCGCCCTCGGTCCCGGTTTGGCGGGCGGGCGGGGTTTCTACGTCCGCGCCCCTTCCCAATAATGCTTTGAGCCAGCGCGGGGCTGCAAACATGGCCGTTGTCTCCGTTGGGTCACTCCTTCGGCAGGGTGACATCAATGTGCAAATCGCGCAACTGCCGCGCCGCGACCGGAGCCGGGCTGCCGGTCATGAGGCATTGCCCTTTCTGGGTTTTCGGGAAGGCGATCACGTCGCGGATGCTGCGGGTGCCGTTGAGAATGGCCACCATGCGGTCAAAGCCGAAAGCGATGCCACCGTGGGGGGGAGCCCCGTGGCGAAAGGCGCGCAGCATGTAGCCAAAACGCTCCTCAATCACATCCTCCGGGATACCAAAAATATCTTTGAACAATTTGAGCTGCAAGTCCGGTTGATGCACGCGGATGCTGCCTCCGCCCAGTTCCACGCCATTCAACACGAGGTCGTAATGCTGGCCGCGCACCGCTTTCGGATCGGAATCCAACAGCCCCGCGTCCTCCGGCACCGGAGCGGTGAAGGGATGGTGCGCGGCGACATGGCGGCCCTGCTCTTCGTCAAACAAAACCAACGGAAACTCAACCACCCACAGAAACCGGTAATCTCCCTCGTTAACCGTGAGACGGTCCCGCTTTTTCAACAACTCGGCCGATTCCAGCCGGATGCGCCCCAGAATGGAACAGGCTCTCTCCCACTCCGCGGCGGCGAAGAAAACCAAATCCCCGTCCTCCATTCCCAATGCCTTGGCCAGAGCCGCTTTTTCCTCTTCGGAAAAAAACTTCACAATCGGCGATTTCCATTCGCCGGACTCCACCTTAATGAATGCGAGCCCCTTGGCCCCGAAACTTTTCGCGACCTCCGTCAGGTTGTTCAACTCACCCTGGGTGATATCGGCCAAGCCTTTTACATTCATCGCTTTGACAGCTCCGCCAGCCGCCAGGACGGATTGAAACACCTTGAACTGGGTTTTCTCAAAAATTCCGCCCGCATCGGTCAGCTCCAAGTCGAAACGCGTATCCGGTTTGTCAACACCGTAGCGGTTCATTGCTTCGGTGTAAGTCATGCGGGGAAACGGCGCGGCCACGTCCACACCGAGACTTTCTTTCCAAATTCGTTGGATCAAGCCTTCCATGGTGGCGTAAATCGCCTCCCGGTCCACAAACGACATCTCGATGTCAATTTGGGTAAACTCCGGTTGCCGGTCGGCCCGCAAATCCTCGTCCCGGAAACAACGGGCAAACTGATAGTAACGCTCCACCCCGGCCACCATCAGCATCTGCTTAAACTGCTGCGGGGACTGCGGCAGGGCGTAGAACTGGCCGGGATTGATCCGGCTCGGCACCAAATACTCCCGCGCGCCCTCGGGCGTGCTCTTGAAGAGGGCCGGCGTTTCGACCTCTAAAAATCCGTTGTCGTTGAAATAGGAACGGGCGGCATGGGCGGCGCGGTGGCGCAGGGCCAGCATGCGGCGCATCTTCGGGCGGCGCAAATCAAGGTAGCGGTAGGTCAGCCGGAGATCCTCCTGCACTTTGTCACCCAACGCGTCGTCGATCGGAAACGGCGGGGTCTCCGAAACGTTGAGCACGGTTAATTCATTCCCGTGCACTTCGATCTCGCCGGTGGACAGCCGCGGGTTCACCGTCTCCGGCGGGCGCGGCCCGACCTTTCCGCCGACCGCGATGACCGATTCGGGTTTCAGGTGCGAGGCCCGCTCCGCCAGTTCCCGGTCATCGGTTGGATTGAAGACCACCTGGGTGATGCCTTCCCGGTCGCGAAGGTCGATGAAAACAATGCCGCCGTGGTCGCGCAGGGAATCCACCCATCCGGCAAGGCGGACGGTTTCTCCCTGCTGCCGGGAACGAAGTTCCCCGCAGTGATGCGTGCGTTGCGAAGATGTGGCTGTCGTATACACGGTTGAAAAATGAAACCGCCCATCCTTGCCGCGAACGCCGCGATGGCGAGAAAAACTTGAAACCCGTTTCAGCGGCCTCGCGGACTGCGGACCTTAAAAATGAATCCCAAGCCCGCTTCGCCACAAGGCGCAAAGTTGATTGAAAGAACGGTTGGCAGGGTGGTTTGGGCCGGCGTTGAAGAAATCAGGTCAGCGTTGGACAGGATTGCCGGAAGCGGTTTCAACGTTCACGTCCTTGCCGGTTGGCAAAAACTTGCCCCCCGGCGGACGCCGTGCAGGATGGGGTTCATGAAAACAACTGCATTTGCGCCGCGCGAATCGCGCGGGGAAGTGGAATCGGGGCTGGTCCTGCGGCCGAAGTTTGACGCCGAGGGGCTCATCCCCTGCATCACGGTCGATGCGAAGAGCGGGGAGGTGCTCATGTTCGCCTTCATGAACGAAGAAGCCCTCCGCATGACCATCCAAACCGGCAAAGCCACCTACTGGAGCCGATCCCGAAAGAAACTTTGGATCAAAGGGGAAGAATCGGGACTGGTGCAGAAAGTGAAAGAAATCCTGACGGATTGCGACCAGGACGTGATTCAGATCCGGGTCGAGGTAACCGGCGAAGGGTGTTGCCACAATGGATACCGCTCCTGTTTTTACCGCCGGGTGGCCGACCCCGATTCGTTTGCCCTCGAACAGGCGATAGCCGAAAAATCATTCGACCCGGAAGCGGCCTACAAAAAATAACCGCCCGGGCGCGCCCCGGTTTCCGGATTCGATATGAAGGACGGGCGTCAACGGTTGAGCAATCCCCGCGCGCCGTTGACCGCCAGCCAATGGATGGCGCCGGGGGGAAGCGCGACGTTCCAAATGGCGATTTCGTCGATCTTTCCTTCGAAAAATCCGCTCTCCCCTGCCCGCGATCCGAGAACAAACGGCTCACCGCTGGCGAAAGGAACGGGCACGCCGCCGTCGTCCAGCACGAGCAGACCGTCTCCCTTCAGCAACTCCAGGCCATTGATGTAAACCCGCAACCGCCCTTCGCCACCGCCTTCGAACGTCACCGCAATGTGTTGCCATTCCGGCCCCAGCACCCGCCCAAATGGTTGCAGGTTGGAGCGGAGTCTTTTGGAGGAGCGGGAGGAAGCGGTTCCGTCGGTCGACACCGTCACTTGCAGTTCCCCCCGGCGGTTGACATGGGTCAGCGCCCAGGATCGCCGGTTGCCGGACGGGTTGAATTGACCGGCCAGATACGCCAAAGCACCGGGTTCGGCCACCCCTTTGGCCCAAAGGGAAATCGTCCAGTTGTCGCGAAAAGCCCGTTCGCCAAGGTCGCCAAAATCAACATGGGTGGATTGGCCGTCAAACTCCAGGGACCGGTTGACGGGAGAGTCGAAACGGGTCTCTTCCGACCAACTTCCCCCGCGAACATCACCGGTCGGCATGCCGGGCGCAATGGCCTTCGCGTCCCCCTCGAACAACCACGCCGCCACCGGGAAAGGCGGTCGCTCGGGAGCGGGCCGGGGCCTGTCGGCGCCGGGCGGAGCGGGTATCCTGTCATTCACCAAATCATAAAACCCGAGGGCGAATTCCTTGCCGGTTCGCAACAGGTGTTCTTTGGAACCGTTCTCGACCTCCGGAGTAAAGGAGTAAGCCGCGCCCAATCCATCCTCGTTCTCCGCCCAAACCCGCAACATGCCGGACGGATCCCCGCCCAGCAGAAACCGCATTTCGGGATTCCGCCCTTTCAACACGCGGGCATAGGGTGCGCGCATCGACGCCGCGCTGGAATAAAAGAAAGTCGATTGGGGAATGCCGTGAATATCCAGCAGGTAATCCACCCGGCCGCCGGTGTCGCGCCGCAGGGCCGCGGTCACCAAGTCGATGGTCGTTGAAATGCCCGAAGTGTCCCACAGCCGGTTGTGATTGGTCTCTCCCGCCGCCCGCAGCTCCGGATTGCCGTTCACGGTCATGAGCGCCTCGTGCTCCGGCGAAAGCAGGTGCCCTTTCCCATCCGGGTTCACCGCCGGATAGACGAAAAACACTGCCCGTTGCCGCAGGGAGGCCGCGCGCGGATCGTCGCTGACCAGAAAATCGATCATGCCGTGAAAAGTCCAGCAGGCGGGATGTTCCCGCGCGTGGTTGCTCCCCACCAAAACCACCCGCAACTTGGAATCCCCGCGCGCTCCGGGTTCGGTGATGGTGTATCCAAAAACCGGTTGCGGATCGAGTCCCGGTTCCCCGTCCCAACCGGCGGACATCCCAATCACCCAATCCCCGTCGGCGGAGGCGGTCGGCGCGGTCCACGGCGAATCCCGCAGCGACTCGACGTGCCGGATTTTCATCTCCATGGAATAGGCAACGGTGGTTTGGTTTTGGGCGGATACCTCCACCCGTTCGTAGGGGAAGTCGCGGAGCCACGGAAGTTCGGCGGCCCACGGGTATTCGCTCAACCGGACGGTTTCGCCCGTGACCGGGCTCGCCGCCCAACCGGCCAGCAAGACGGCCAGGGCAATGGTTCCCCGGCAGCATGGAAATAAAGGATAAAGCCGCATTACTCGTCTCCGGAAGCGGCGACAACCTCGGCCCGCGGCGGCTCGGCGTAATCGTTCCAAAGCCGGTCAATTTCGCCGGCGTCAGGGTCTCCGTCCATCACCACAAAGCGGTAGTTGGCGGTGTAGGGCGAATCCGGGGTGATATCCCACTCGCCCAATTGGGAGGGAACGAAACAAACAAACGGTTCGCGCGGATGCAGGCGCGCGGGCTGGGGAGCGCGGAAATTATCGGGGTGCCCCAAAATGGCGATGCCGGTTCTCGCTCCGTCCACCATGCCGCTGACATGCACCCACCGCATGCGGGTGTGGTTGCCGGCCCCGCGGTCGGTCTCCCCTTCCGAAGTCAGGAAAAAGGTGTTTTCGGCGCCGATCCACTCATCCCGACCGCGAAAACCCAGCCCGCCGTAGGCGGCTTGGGGCAGATGCAACGGCTCCTCCCCCGCGGTTTCCTGATAAATGCCCAGGTCGAAAACACGGTGGGCGCGCCCCCGGTCGCCGGTTTGATAAAGCCGCACGGTCCATGTCTCGTTCAAGGCGGTCACGGGCGTCTCCCCGGTCAACACCACAAAACGGTGCCGGGTTTTGAAGCCGCCCTGCACGGGTCCGCTCCAGGTTTTGTCGATATCTTCGAATTCCACTTTGCCGTTGCCCCGGTGCATGTTCCAAAAATCAATGTTTTCCCCGGCAAAAACCGTCCGCGTCCACGGCGACCAGATTCCCTGGTGATGCGGATGG
>PXDN01000012.1 GCA_003566375.1 Opitutia bacterium | reverse complement strand
TTTTTCCGAGTTTCAGCAAAACCGGCTCAACGCCTCGTTTTCCGCCCGCCGCGCCGGACTGCTCGGCCAAGTCAACCGCAACCGGCAAACCCGCACCGTGCTGGTCACCGACGGCCACCAGACTTTCGCCCTGCTCCACCTGGAGGAGACCGGCCTCAGCCTCAACGACACTGCCGACTGGGAGCGATTCCAAGGACGGATCGACGACGGGGTCCGCCAGTTGCCCGTCCGTGAGGTTCACTTTCTTTCCATTGATCCCCGCGTCGCGGTTGTGCCGGTGGACGCGCGCGCGGCCGAGGTTTTCGGCACCGCCGTTTATCCCGTCTCCACCGAGCCGTTCAAATTTCCCGAAGCCGTTCTCATCGCCGCCGACGGCTCTTATTACGGCGAATCCACCTTCACCGTGAACGCGGACACTCCCCGCCATGTCCGCATGCCCAATCGCATCACCACCCGACTTTTTGGGGATTTTTCCCCTTCGCGCGGAGACCTCGTGTTCAGCAAAACCGGCGAACTTCTCGGCATCATGGTTAACCATGAAACCTGCGTGGTGATCGACAATTTCCTCCCCGCCGCCACCCTCCGCACCGGCGAGGACATCCGCGATCAAAACACCACCGCCACCCTCTCCCGCCTGCGCGAACGCGTCGAGCGCCTCCCCCAGCGCATGCGTTGATGATAGGTGTCTGTGGGTGCTCCCCACTTTTTTTTCCGCGAAACCATATGGCTCCCGCACCCACCCGGCCCGTTTGGGGCGACTCTTGACAGGACCCGGCTTCCCGGCTTTTTTGGGCGGTCTTGACGCGGGATTGTCCGCCAAGGCAAACACCCGCCGCCACCATCATTCCACAAGACCATTCATGATTCGATCATTGCAGAATCCACCGTCCGCTCCCGGACCGCGCCGAACTTTGATTTACACGTTTTTCCTCGCCGCCACGCTGGCCGTTGCCTCCGCCGCCGCCCAACAAACCTCCCCGGTCTCGCGGGTCTCCTCCGAGCGTTTTGTTTTTTCCGTGGACGGATCGGGGGATTTGGTGGTCCCCATCGATTGGAGCCATGATCCGGGCGAACGCGACGAATCCGTCGAGCATCTGGTGGTCATGGTCCACGGTTACAGCCGGGTCAACCTTTACGGCGAGCTGTTGACCGACATGCTGGCGGAGATCCCCGGGGGGGAAACCGTCGCCCACTACGCGCCCCATTTCCTAACCTCACCCGACATTGAAACCCACGGGTTTGACGAACGGTATCCCTACTGGACGGAGGGAGGCTGGGCCATCGGCCACAACTCGCGCGACGACGACCTGCCGCGTGAAACCCGCGTCAGCTCCTTCGCGGTGGTGGATGAATTGGTCCTGCGGGCGCGCGGCTCTTTTCCAAACCTGCGCACCGTCACCATCGGCGGGTTTTCCGCCGGCGGCCAGTTCACCAACCGCTACCTGGCCGGCAACCGGGTCCATGAAATCCTGGAAAACGACGGCATCGAAGTGCGTTACATTGTCGGCGCTCCCTCTTCGTATCTCTATTTTTGTGAAAACCGACTGATCAGCCGCGACCCGGTCAGGTTTGGCTCCATTGCCCAAACCGATTACGCCGACTGCGACAACTTCAACAACTACCGGTTCGGCTTTCGCAACCTCAACCAATACATGAGCGCCGCCGGTCCGGAAGCGCTGGCCGCCAACTACGCCGCGCGGCGGGTGGACTACATCACCGGCGCCGATGATGACGCCCGCGCCAGTCGGGCCCTGGCCACCAACTGCGGAGCGATGCTGCAGGGAGACCACCGTCGCGACCGCATGGAAATTTACATGCGCTACCTCGAATTCCAGTTCGGCGGCGATGTTCGCGCGCGCCACCGCATGCATGTGGTGCCGGACGTGGCCCACAGCACCCGTCCTCTCTTCGACAACCCGACCGGACAAAAAATCCTTTTCGAAGCCCTTTTGCGCGACAACGGCCAACAGGCGGGCATTCCCGAGGGAAAGTCCCGGTTTGACGCCACCGTGCGCGATTGGGACATCCCGGTTTGGACCTACCGCCCGGCCGGCGCCCCGAACGACCTGCCGATCCTCTTCGTTTGTCACGGCACCCTGCGCAACGGGGAGACCTACCGCGATCAGTGGGTGGACCTGGCCGACGAGCACGGATTTTTGGTCGTGGTGGCGGAATTCGGACGCGACGACTTTCCCGGCGCCCGCGGATACAATCTCGGCCATCTGCTCGACCGCTCCGGTCAGCCAAACCCCGCCGACGCCTGGGCGTTTCAAGTGATTGAGGCGGTTTTTGACGACATTCGCCACCGCCTCAACAGCCCGCGGGAAGGCTATCATCTCTACGGACATTCCGCCGGTTCCCAATTCGCCCACCGCATGGTGCTGTTTGCCGCCGAATCACGGATGGAACGGGCGGTCATGGCCAACGCGGGTTGGTACACCATGCCCGACCCCTCCATAGCCTTCCCCCACGGATTGCAAGGCAGCCCCTTCAACCGGGACATTCTGGCCCGGCGGCTTTCCGAACGGCATGTGGTTCTGCTCGGCACGGAAGACAATGACCCCAACCACCGCCACCTGAATACCAGCGACGAAGCCAATCGCCAAGGTCCCCACCGCCTGGCCCGCGGACAGAAATTTTTTGAAACCGCCGAATGGGCCGCCGACCACCTGGACGTTGACCTCGGCTGGGAACTAATCCGCGTGCCGGGAGTCGGCCACAGCAACGCCCGCATGGCGCCCGCCGCCGCCAGCCTCCTTTTTGGAGAACCGAATTGAGTTCGCCGCCAACTTTCCGCGCCGCGTCGCCACGATTGAGAATCCGCACATCCAAACCCGTTTTTCCATGAAAACTTCCATCACCACTTTAACGCTTGGCCTCTTGCTCGCCGCCCCGCTTGCCGCCCAACCCACGGACGACGGCCTTTACGCGGTGTTCGAAACCAACCAGGGTTCTTTTTCCATCCGTCTCCATCATGAACAGGTCCCCATGACCGTGGCCAACTTCGTCGGCCTGGCGGAGGGCACCCAGGCCTGGCTCGATAAAACCACCGACCAAGTGCGCCGCGAACCGTTCTACAACGGGGTGACCTTTCACCGGGTGATTGAAGGTTTCATGATCCAATCCGGCTCCCGCAATGGAGAAGGCACCGACGGCCCCGGCTACCGCTTTCCCGACGAACCCCGTCCGGAATTGACCCATGCGGAGGGGGTTCTCTCCATGGCCAACTCCGGAATCGACACCAACGGCAGCCAGTTTTTCATCACCGTCGCCGAAACTCCTTGGCTTAATTACCGGCACACGGTCTTTGGCACGGTCATCGACGGGTTCGACAACGTGGTTAATATCAGTAAAGTGGATACCGAAGAAAACAACAGGCCGGTTGAACCGGTGGTGATCGAATCCCTGGAAATCCTCCGCATCGGTGAAGCCGCCGCGGCCTTTGACGCGGCAGCCAGCGGTTTTCAGGAAATCGGCTTGGCCAAAGCCGGCCTCCACCGGGAAAACGACTCGATGCTGGTCACCTTTCCCCGCCAAACCGGAGGGCTTTATACCTTGCTTCAGTCCATGGACTTGAACGGCTGGGAAAGGCTCGATTTGGTCTCAAACGGCAATCCCGGCGAAACAGCCGCCTTTGACATCACCGAAACGGCCGCCTCCCTCACGAGGGGTTTCTACCAAGTCGAAGAGATTTCCAACAACCGGTTTCCCGAGGTGATTTTTCCGGAAACCCTGGTCAACAAAACCCTCGATTTAGACGTCGTATCGGACGGTTTCCGCATCGTGCTCCGTCCGGACGACGTGAGGACCGAAGAAAACCAAGGTGATTGGCTGGGCACGGGTGACATCTTCGAAAACACCGACATCAACCTCGACTACTTCTGGCAAAACTTCCTCAGCCGCGGACAAATCCTTTTCCTTCTGGATGGTTATGTGCAATTCGACCTGGACCTGAAATTTCTGGATGAAGATAGCGGAACCTTCACCGGAGTTGCCCGCACCCAGCCGGAAAGCAACGTGCACGGCCTCTTCACCCTCCAACCCCGCGACTGACCGGCGTCGGTTATCCCGGAATCCCCTCCCATCCCTCACCATGAAAACACTCGCCCATCTCCTTCTCCTCCTGCTCATCCCGGCGGCCCTCGGCGCCGCCGGGTCCGACATCCGCTTTTACCACGATTTCGACAACGGTTCGCTGCTTCCGGAAAACACCCGGGCCGAGGGCGACACGGTGTATTTTGACGGCCCGGACAACTTCAATCCCGGCGGATGGAAATGGATTCATTTCCGCATGACCGGCGCCCTGGACCGCGCATTGAAATTCGAGATTGGCAATCACTACGCGACCGGCTCCGGAAGACTCGACGATTTGGTCTTTGTTTACAGTCACGACCAAATCCGCTGGCACTTTTTCGACGAAGCCGCCCATCACCGGGACGAAGGCGTGTATCGGTTTTTCAACAACGAGCCGTTTGCCCACGACACCGTCTGGGTCTCCTTTTCCCTGCCCTACCCGCACGGGCGGGTGGCCAATCTGGTCCATTTCCTACGCTCCAACATTTACGTTTTCCCCACCCCCAGCTCCGACCGGCGGCTGGTGATCGGGCAATCGGCGGGCGGAACCACCGACACCGGGCGCACGGTCCCGCCCCTGGACCTTTTTGGTTTGAAAATCACCGACGGGGAGGCCGGGGGAGAGAAAGAAAAGGTTGTCATCATCAGCGGAGTCCACGCCAACGAAACCCTCGGCAACCACGTCACCGAAGGGCTGCTGCTTTTTCTGGTCAGCGAGGAACCCGAGGCGGTGGAACTGCGGCAAAACGTGGAGTTTTTCGTTTACCCGATGGTCAATCCCGACGGTCGTTACGGCGGCTACAACCGGGGCGGCGTGCAACATCCCCGCCGTGACACCAACCGGTTCTGGCACGAGGAACTCTACGCCGACATGAAGGAAATCCAAACCGTGGGCGAGGCGATGAAACGCGACACCGGCGGAGACGGCGTGGCCATGTTTTTCGATTTCCACTCCTGGAGCGACACCCGCCCGCATTTTGTCATCGCCGAGGCGCACGTGCGCGACACGCCGTTTTGGACGCGCCTGACCGAATTTGAGCCGGAGATGCGGTTCAGCGCCTCCCGCTACGGTGACGAGGAAGCCCTGCGCGAGGCCGGCAGGTCCACCTGGTTTGCCAAACACCGGCTCGGCGCGCGCCATGCCATGACCCCGGAGACGATGTTCCGCGCCGGCGAGAACATCGACCGCTACCGCCGCATGGGCCGCCATTTCGGCCTGGCCATGTACGCCGAACTGGTGGAAAGCCAACGCTCCCCCGCCGCCCGCGAACGCGAAGCCGAACCGGCGTCAAGGTGAGGGAGAAGCAAAGGGGCACGAAGATCGATTCAGGAGGCTGATTATGCATTGTTAATGGAGGGGCG
>PXDN01000312.1 GCA_003566375.1 Opitutia bacterium | reverse complement strand
TTCATTCACCTTCACCGACATGGCCGCCAACTGCCGGGTGAAGTCGGGTTGCCAAGCCGTCATGCCGAGACAGCGGGCGAAAGTGCGGGTCAGCCACGAAAGTTTGTCGGGAAGCAAAGTGCACACGACCCGCCCGACGGATTGACCGGTTTTGACCTCGTAGAGGCCGATCGAGGATTGCAGTTCCCGCAGCATCCTCTCAATCAATCGCGGTCCCATTTCGGTGAAATCGAAACTGTCGGAGAAAAAGAGACGGCGGGCCGATTCATCATCCTTGAGTCCCAGCTCTTCGCGCACACCCGAAATCATGCTGTTCAAGCCAAGCGGCATCGGTCGGGCAAAATCCACCCGCCCGCCGTTCAAAATAAAAGAATGGGAATTCTCGGCGCTTAATTCCAAAACCAACACGGCGTCTTGAAACTCCTCCACTTTGGCCCAGCTGAGCAACATGCCCAGCGTGGACGCGGAAGTCAGTTCCAGCCTGAGGGGGTAAACGCCCGCCTCGACCAGGATGTCCTGCGCCGACTTCACCTGGCTCCGGGGAGCGCCGCAGAAGAACAGGTCCTTATACAGGCGGCCGGGCACCACCGGTTGGCCGTCCTCGGCATTGAGGGCGGCGAGAACGTATTCACGGGGATTGATGCGGAATTGTCCGGTCAGAATTTCCTCCATGACCGCTTGATCGACCGGCTTGGCCGCTTCTTTGATCGACACCTGGCGAAGCAAACGGTCGGAGGGATAGATGCCGCAGGTGGCGCGGGTGTATGCCCCTCCCTTGGTTCGGGCCATCTCCTCCACCGCGGCACCAAGCTCCGCTGGATTCTCCGAAGAGAGTTCCCGGAAATCTTCGATCACGGAACCGTCGTTGCCGGTGGAGACGCGCAACCCCCGAAGGACTTGCCCGGACATTTCAAGATATAACTTGTATTTCTGGGTGGACATGCGACTGTATTCAGACAGCTGACACAACGATTATAAGTGAAAACAAAATGCGGCACTTTTTTCCAATCACCGCGGCGCGTCTATTTCGCCTTTGATTTGACTCCATGCAAACCTCAATCCACAAGAAGAAAATGAGCCTGAAACCCGCTCCAGCAGTAAAACGGATGTTAAAATGGGCTGTTCTGGCCGGTATCGCCGCGGGGAGCGCCGGCTCCCTCGCCGCCGAGCCACTTTTGTGGCGTGTGAATACCGAACCGCCAAGTTGGCTTTTCGGCACCATGCACACCGACCATGCCGAAGTCAGCAAGCTCCCCCCCGCGGTGTGGGAAGCTCTCGATTCGAGCCGATCCTTTCATCCCGAAATCGCCTTCTCTCCCGAAAACCTTGGCGTGATGGCGGCGGCGATGTTCGATTTCGCGGGACCGGATATCTCGGACCGGTTGCCTCCCGACCTTTGGGAGCGTGTCAAACGGGAAGCGGCCAAGCTGGGCATCAATGAAATGTTGCTGCAAAAAATCCCCCTTCCCCTGGCCCCCCTGCTTTTCGCCAACCCTCCCGGCACCAATCTCCAGCGGGTCATTGATGTTCAGCTCTTCACCCGCGCCACGGAAAAGGAACTCAAGGTGGCCGCCCTGGAAACGCCGGCGGAACAACTGAAGGTTTTCCTCGGCATGCCGGAAGAACAATCCATCGAGTTTCTCCGCCAGGCCCTGGATGAATGGGAAAAGGGGTTTCCCTCAAAACAGAAGCTGCTCGATCTCTACAAAGCGGGGGACGCGGCGGAGATCATGCGCTTCGTGCGGGATGAGTTCCGGGAAGCCAATCTGGAAGACCTTGAGGAATCTTTCCTTTACGAACGCAATGAAATCATGGCCCGACGGGCGCTGCCGCACCTGCGCAAGGGAGGCGCTTTCGTGGCGGTGGGGGCCGCCCATCTTCCGGGCGAGCGCGGCCTGATTGAACTGCTCGCCAAAGAAGGTCTGGAAATCGAACGAGCCCGCTGAGCGGTTCTTGAGTGGAGGACAGGCATGCCCGTTCCAGCCATGGGCAACGCCCGATTCCACACTTTCGCGTCCGCACCGGTGGAAACGGATACGCCGTGTCGCTTCCATGGATTGACCCGCCGCCAAAATTGCTTTTGAAGAGACCCGCATGGCAACACGCTTGCAGGTCAATCTGGGAGAACGCACTTACCCGATTCACATCGGAGAGGACCCGCGCGCGGAAATCGCCCGTGAAACGGTCGCCGCCACCGCCAACGGAAATACCGCGGCGGTGTTGACCGACGAAAACCTGCGCCGCGCCCAACCCTCCCTGTTTGAGGAAACCTTTCGCGACCTGCCCTGCCTGGTGCTGCCGCCGGGGGAAACCACCAAATCATTCGGTCATCTCGAAACCGTATGCGAGTTTCTGGCCGGAGAAGGGCTGGACCGCGGCTCCACCCTGTTCGTGGCCGGCGGAGGGGTGATCGGCGACTTGGGCGGTTTCGCCGCCGCCTGCTACCTGCGGGGCATCGCCTGCGTGCAAATCCCCACCACGCTGCTGGCCATGGTGGACAGCTCGGTCGGCGGCAAAACCGGGGTTAATCTGCGGGCCGGTAAAAATTTGGCCGGAGCTTTTCACCACCCGCGGGCGGTGTTTATCGGCACGGACCTCCTCGCCACCCTGCCCGAACGGGAATTCGCGGCGGGCATGGCGGAGGTGATCAAATACGGCCTGTTGGCCGACGCCGGCTTGTTCGAACAATTGATCAGGCTCGGACGCTTTGGGCCGGATCATCCGGAGTTGCCGGCCATCATCCGCCGCTGTTGCGAAATCAAAGCCGAGATCGTGGCGGCCGATGAAACGGAAACCGCGGCGGAGGGTGGCCGGGCGTTGCTCAACCTCGGGCACACCTTTGCCCACGCCATCGAACAAGCCGCCGGCTACGGTGACTACCTGCACGGGGAGGCGGTCGGCCTCGGCTTGGTCCTCGCCGCGCGTCTTTCCCAGGAACGGGGATCGATCAACCGGGAGGAAGCCCAGCTGGTCAAAGAACTGGTGGAATGCCACGGCCTGCCCACCGCCCTGCTTTCTCCCCTGCCGATGAGCCGTCTCATCGAGGCCATGCGCCGCGACAAAAAGGTCCGCGGCGGCCGCCTCCGTTTCGTCGGTTTGGAGGCGATCGGCAAAGCCGCGACCTGGAACGATGTCGGCGCTGATCTGGTGGTTTGGCTTTGGAAAGAGGCCGGTGCCGCCTGAGAGAGCTTTACCCTCATGTCCGGAATCGAAGAAATGGTGGTGCGGGAGTTTTTCGAACAGCACGGCTTTTTCGCCCGGGCCGCGCCTCCGTCCCCAAACGCCGGACGCCGTAAATCGACCGCCGATTCCCTCGACTTGCTGGTCATGCGGATGGATGACAAACCTTCCGACCGGCCGCCGGGGTTTTTCCTCTTTCCCACCGAACTGACGCGCCTGCGCCGGGCGGTGGTGATGCTGCGCGGCTGGCAAACGCTGCGGGGAAATCCCCCGCCCCGCACCAGCGCCCAAGTCCACCGGTTCATCCAGCAAACGATTCTAAAAATTCTGCCCGCCGAAACGGAGCAAACGGAAGTTGAAACGGAACCGCCGGGCGACTGGACGCGGGTCCTGGTCCTGCCCCACCTGCCGACCGCCGAACCGTTCCGCACCCAATCGACCGAGGCCCTCGCCGCCCGCGGCATCGGCGGCATAATCTCCTTCCGCGGCATGCTGGCCGATTTGACCGCACGGGCGGATGGGGGCGGCCCCTTTCCCTCCTCGACTTTGGCACGGATCATCCGCTTGTTAAAAGACCATGATTTGATCCGCGACGCCCAACTGGAACTGTTTCCCGAGAGAAACCCATGATTCATCCAACCGCCATTATCCACCCGGACGCCTCCATCCATCCCGATTGTGAAATCGGGCCGTTCTGCATCGTTGAAGAAGGAACCTCTCTCGGCGAGGGTTGCCGCCTGCACCCGCATGTCATCATCCGCAAAGGCTCGCGGCTCGGGGCGGAGGTGGTGATTCATCCCTTTGCGGTGATCGGGGGGCGCCCGCAGGATGTCTCGGTGGCCGAGGTGATCGAATCGGGCGTGGTGATCGGTGATGGAACGGTGATCCGGGAAAACGTCACCGTCAACCGCAGCGGCAAGGAGGGCTTTGCCACCACCATCGGAGAAACGTGCTACCTGATGGCCGGCTCCCATGTTGCCCATGACTGCGTCCTCGGCAACCGGGTCATCCTGGCCAACGACACCATGCTCGCCGGGCATGTGCAGGTCGGCGACCATGTGTTTCTCGGGGGGGGGTGCGGCATCCACCAGTTTTGCCGCATCGGGGAAAGCGTGATGGTCGGCGGCCACGCCTCCATCACCATGGATTTGCCCCCGTTCCTGATGGTGGCCGAACGCAACCACATCTCCGGCCTGAATCTGGTCGGGCTCAAGCGCCGCGGCCTGAATGCCGACATCATCGGCAACATCAAGGCCTGCTTCCGCGCCGTGTACGCGGATTCCGGAAATCCGCGGGAGAAAGCGGCGGCGGCGCTCCGCGACGGTTTGGCGGAATGTCCCGAGAGCACGCGCTTCCTTGAGTTTTTCGCCGGGGGCAAACGCGGCATTGCCCGCTGGACCCCGGGCGGCGGTTAACCTTTTCGCCCGTCCACGACATGAAAACCGATCTCATCCTCACCTGCGGCGACCCGGCGGGCATCGGCCCGGAAATCATCGCCCGCTGGGCGGAAGAAAACGCCGGCTTGGCCGAACGGGTGACCGTGGCCGGACCCGCCTCCTGGCTGGAGCGAACGCCTTTCCTGGCCGCGTTTCGGCGCCTGCCGGTCGGTTCTCCCGCCTTCGCCGCGATTCCCGGCGAACCCACGGAGGAAGGTGCCGCCACCGCCCTGGCGGCCATGGAGGAAGCCGCCGCCGGTTGCCAACGGGGCGACTACCGGGCGGTCGTCACGGGGCCTGTCAGTAAAATTTGGATGCAACGGGCCGGGTTTCCCCATCCCGGACAAACCGAGTTTTTTGAAGCCCGCTGGGGGGGACAAGCCGTCATGGGGTTCACCGGGGGAGGATTGCGGCTCGCCCTCGCCACCTGGCACATTCCGCTGCGGGAGGTGCCCTCCGCTTTGGATGAAACCAAACTGGAGCGGGCGGTCCGCGCCGCCGTCAAACTGGCGGCCCTCGACGGGATCGACCGTCCGCGGGTCGCCGTCTGTGGATTGAATCCCCACGCGGGCGAGGAAGGACTTCTCGGCACCGAGGAGGTGGATTGGATCGAACCCGCTCTCCGGCGTTGGCGCCACGACAGGCCGGAACTGCGCGGCCCCCTGCCGGGAGACACGGTTTTCTGGCGCGCCCGGCAGGGCGAGTTTGACGCGATTGTCGCCCTCTACCACGATCAGGGATTGGCTCCGTTGAAAGCGGTGGCCTTTGACGAAGCGGTCCACATTACCCTTGGGCTTCCCCACCTCAGGGTCAGTCCCGACCACGGCACCGC
>PXDN01000292.1 GCA_003566375.1 Opitutia bacterium | reverse complement strand
GAGAGCAGGGCGTTGCGCACCTCCTTGAGCGCGTCGGCCATGTTCTCCTCGTTCAGGCGGCCGACTCCGCGCAGGTCGCGGAGGGCGTCGCCCAGTTTCTCGGTCAACTTTTCAAACATGGATCCATGCTTGGCGGATCGGGTGAAAAAGCAAACGACAAAACGGAATGGAAAACCCGTTGCGGGACGGCGCCCGTGGCCCGCCGAATAGGGACAGTCGTTTGCCAACCGTCTCCTTGGAGTGCTCGGACATGTCCGAGCTTGTCTTTCGGGGCGACAGGTCGCCCAATCCAAAGCGGCGTCATGTCGCCGCAGTCCAAAGCCCTGTCTTGTGGTGGCAACGCGGGTAGACCCATCACAGTCCAGCCGGTAAAATCGGGACTTGCCTCCGGTCCTGGGTTCATGGCAATTTTCAATTCATGCCACGTTGGATTCCAGTCACAATGGTGGCGGCTTGTCTTGCCGCCTTTGCAATGCCCGTTGACGCCTCGCAGCGCTCCGGTCTGCGCGGAGAGGTTGATCTGACCAAGCGCAATCAACAGTTTCAGCCGACCGCCGCCAACATGGACCGGGTGGAGTTCAACAAGCTGCAATTCGGCGTGCGCGACGACATGACCTCCAAACGGTTTGCCACCCGCCAAATCACGCCCGAAGTCAATCCCCTCGGCCAGCGCAGAGCCCCGATCAGCACGGGGGAAACTAGGGAAAAACGCCTGATCCGTCCGGAGGTTCGCAACGTGGACGTCGTTTCCGTTGACATGGCGCCGCAAAACCGCCGCATGGCTTACCTCCGCAATCAAAACAACATTCGGGAAAAAAAAACCGTTTCCTCAATTCAGGAATCCCGCGTCACCAATGTTAAGGATATGGTCAGTCGGCACCAGACCGGCTCGGAGCCGTCCATGCGGGATTTGAACCGATTCTCTTTCCAGCGCAACCATTCCGATGCCTCCGGCGTCTCCAGGCAGGCGGCCGGCTCGGAAAAACCGTCCAAAAAGTAATTCCGGCGAAGCCGGTCAACGATGCCGCCCCGCCTGCGCATACTCCAGTTTAATATTCAATGGGGCATGGCCTGGAATGAGGACGAACCCGAACGCGGTCCCGTCAACTTGGAGCACACGGCTGCGGAAATTCGGCGCGTAAAGCCGGACGTGGTCTTTCTACAGGAAGTCGAACGGGTTCCCAAAGACCGCCGTCCCCGCCTGCCCCCGCCCAATTTCAGCCGCTTGCGCGAACTGCTGCCCGGGTTTCACGCGGAATTCGCCTACCCGCCCGCCGACCCGCGGGAATTGCCGTTCGGCTACGGGCTGGCGGTTTTCGCCAAAACCCCGTTGTCACTCCCCGTGGTCCACCACCTGCCCGCTCCGGCCATCCGTTTCCCCTTCCAAGGCCGGGAGATGGAAGCCACCGGCCGGATCGCCTTGGAATGCCGCACCGAGTGGGAGGGCCTCACCATCCGCTTGCTCAATGTCCACTTGCAGGCGTTTTTCATCATCAACACCTCCAGCGACGCACACCCCGAACAGAAAAACCGCCTGCTGGAAATTCTGCGCGGGCTGCCCGGCCCGACTGTCCTGGCGGGCGACCTGAACTCCGCCCCGGATGAATCGATCCTGGATGATTTGGCCGCCGCCGGGTTCACCACCGCCCAAAACCGCGCCGTCACATGGAAACACCGGCCCTACGTGCTCGACCACATTTTGCCCAACCGATTTTTCAAAGTGGCCACCGCGGCCATTGAAACCCCCCGCGTCTCGGATCACGAGATGCTGCTGGCCGATCTCACTCCGGCCTGAGGCGGGAACGGCCGCAAGCCCGCGGAGGCCGGGAACGGCGCGGCGCGGGCGAGGGTCAGCTGTCGCTGTCGGTCGAAGCGGCGCCGTTGTTGTCCGCGGTGGCGGCGAGGATGCTGCCGCCGGAAACCTGGACTTTTTCGATGATCCCGCGGGTGATTTTTTCCGCAACGTCGGGATTTTCGGCGAGGAACTGCTTGGCCGCTTCCCGCCCCTGCCCGATCATGGTGCCGTCGTGGGAAATCCAAGCCCCTTTCTTCTCAAGAATTTTGTTGTCGATGCCGAGGTCGATGATGGAACCGTTGCGGGAAATCCCCTCGTTGTACATGATATCGAACTCGCACTCGGTGAACGGCGGGGCAACTTTGTTTTTGACGATTTTCAAGCGCGTGCGGTTGCCGATGACCTTGCCGGTGTTGTCCTTGATCTGGCCGATGCGGCGGATGTCCATGCGCACCGAACAGAAAAACTTGAGTGCGCGCCCGCCGGGTGTCGTTTCGGGGCTGCCGAACATCACGCCGATTTTTTCACGAATCTGGTTGGTGAACAGGCAAACGCAGCGGGTCTTGCTGATGATGGCGGTGAGGCGGCGCATCGCCTGGCTCATCAGGCGGGCCTGGGAACCGACGGTGGCGTCGCCCATCTGCCCGTCCAATTCGGCGCGGGAAACGAGCGCGGCGACCGAGTCGATCACGATGACGTCGATGGCGTTGGAACGGATCAGCGCTTCGGCGATGTTGAGGGCGTCCTCCCCGGAATCGGGCTGGGAAACCAGCAAGTCGTCGAGATTCACCCCGACCACGCGGGCGTAGCGTGGATCCAAGGCGTGTTCCACGTCAATGAAGGCGGCGAGGCCGCCCCGGCGCTGGGCCTCGGCAATGAGACTGAGAGCGAGGGTGGTTTTCCCGGAAGCTTCCGGCCCGTAGATTTCAGCGATGCGGCCGACGGGAAGGCCGCCGATGCCGAGGGCGAGGTCCGCGGCGATGGAACCGGTCGAGATCGCCTGCACGTCCATTTTGCTGGCCGAGCCGAGGCGCATGACCGAGCCTTCGCCAAACTGTTTGGTGATGGCGGAGAGGGCGAGATTCAGATTTTTGTCCCGTTCCCCAACACTGGTGGAATCGGCGGTGGATTTGCGAACTGCGGTTTCTTTGGCCATGGCTAAGAGTTCAGTGGGTTGCGGACTGGAAGGCAAAGGCGAAAACAACGGCGGGCATTAAAAAATGAAACGCACAAAGGGGGGTTCCCTGGCAAGCGCTCAATTTTGCGAATCCGCGCCGCGGCGTGAAGCGGGGTTTTGCATGGGGTGTTTCAGGCTGGGTGCTTGCCGTAAGTCCGTGCCCCGTGAGAGAGAGGCTTTACGCCTCGAACCCCCTTCCCAGCGCGATCCGGCTGATCGGATCAGGGCGTAAAGCCCCTCCCGCACCAGGCCGAGTCGTCCGCCAAAGCCGCAACGCAGCGCGGTGGCCCGCGGCGCGGCGTGAATCAGAACCAGCCTTTTTTGTTGGTGATGTAGGTATTCACAAACTCTTCGTCGGATTTGACGAGATAGAGAATTCCCTCGATCAACCCGATCACCCCCATGATCATGGCGGGAAGAACCAGGATTCCCCCAAGGAGTGTGACCAACAGCATGATAATGCCTTGCATGGTGTAGCCGAGAATGAATTTGTGGACGCCGAGAGCCCCCAGCAGGATGCCGCAAATGCCGGCCGGGATTTTCTTTTCAGCCCCGGCGGGGCGACCGCCTGGCGGGGAAGCTGGCGCGGGTGCCGGAGCGGCGGGTTCTGGATTTGGATTGGGTGTTTGGTCGCTCATAAGTTTTTATTGGTTGAGGATGAACACCGGCGCATGTTCACGGCAACCGGATGGGTGTGGGGATAGCACGGAAAGGCAGCTGTATCCAGATTTTTTTATTCCCAACTCCGCCCGGCCCATCCCGAAGCGGGAAAAGGGATACGGAGCAACGCGGGTATCGCGGGGAACGCTCAATGCAAACAGGCGTAATGCGGATGCCAAACAGGAGCGCCCTGCTTCATAAGCAGGCGGGATGCGGTGATGTAAAGGGGAGCGCCCTGCTTCAGACAGGCGAGATGCGGTGTTGTAAGGGGGAGCGCCCTGCTTCAAGCAGGCGAGATGCGGTATGCAAGCCGGTTGCGTCGGGAATTCATTTCGCCGCCTGAAGGCTGGCGCTCCCAGGAAGGCGTTCCCATAAACCACCGCCAATGGGAGCCGCCCTGCTTCAGACAGGCGGGATGCGGTGTTGCAAGCGGGAGCGTCCTGCATAAGCAGGCGGGATGCGGAGAGTCCGGGAGGGTGCGGGGTTCCGATTTACCGGCTTTTCCGCGATTGGCCTTTTCTCCCAGGAGGTTTCGGGCAAGCTACCCGCTCATGGAAACCCGCGGGGCCAGTGAAAACGAAGCGGACGGGCTCTGGAAAAACAGGGCTTTCGCCAAACTTTTTTCCGCCCACGCCATCAGCCTGCTCGGCACCAGCCTGACTTCCATCGCACTGGGCTTGCTGGCCCACGAGCTGGTGGGCGCGGGGGTGGCCGCCGTGATGGGCATCACCCTGGCCATCCGCATCGCGGTGATTGTTTTCTTGTCGCCATTCGCCGGATACGCGAGTGACCGGCTGGGTGCCAAACCGACCATGCTGCTGGCCGACATCTGCCGGGCGGTGATCGTGCTCGGTTTTCTTTTGGTCACGGCGGTGTGGCAGATTTATTTGCTGGCGTTTCTGCTAAACTTGGCCTCGTCCCTCTTCACACCGGTTTACAAGGCTTGCATTCCCAATATCGTGACCTCCGGCCAATACCCCCGCGCGCTGGCCCACGGAGCCGTCGCCTACGACGCGGCTTCCAGCGCCGGCCCGGTTTTGGCCGGCCTGTTGATCGTGTGGGTCGGGTTTCACGGGAATTTCGTCGCCAACGCGGGCGCGTTTCTGATCAGCGCGGGACTGATTTTATCGGTCCACTTGGTCCGGCCGCCGGAAATCGCCAAAGATCACCGTTCGGCCCGGTTGCACGGTATCCGCGCCATGCTCTTGCGCGCGGGGTTGGTGAAGAGCCTGTTTTTTTCGGCGCGGGTGGCGGTGATCAGCGGGTTTGTGCTGGTGGCGACCATTCATTACGTGAAAAACACCCTTGGCCTCGGCGACAGTTATTACGCCTGGGCCATGACGGCGCACAGTCTCGGTTCAGTCACCGGCGCCCTCCTCTACGGGCAAATGACCCATCCCGTTTGGCGGGCGCGCCTGCGGGCCGCCGCCCCGTGGTGCGTCCCGGCGGCGCTGCTGCTGGTGGCGGGGACCCATTCGTTTGGCTGGCTGGCGGCGGCCTGGCTGCTGGCGGGAGCGGGCCAGGTGATCCTGCTGATTCAGGGAAACGAACTGCTGGCGGCCAACAGTCGGCCGGACGAGCGTTCCCACATCTACGCGGCCCATTTTTCGCTTAGCCACATCGGCTGGGGCGTCACCTACCCGTTGGCGGGATGGTGGACCACCGCCTTCGGGTTCAATCACGCCGCCCTGATGTTTGCCGGGTTGTACCTGCTGGTGGCGGTGGCGGAACCGCTGGCCGCCCGTTGCCACGCGAACCGCGGAGGAGCGGGGGGCAGGGGTAAAAACAAACCCGGATAACTGGTCACTCGGACGGCTGGAATCCCCTCCGACAATGGAGGGACGACGCGGATAAAGCGATGCCCGCCCGCGCAGACGGGTGACGGGGTGACGG
>PXDN01000364.1 GCA_003566375.1 Opitutia bacterium | reverse complement strand
TGGCCGAAGCCGGTTCCCAACTTGATGAAGAGCACGAACAAACCTTGGAAATCCTGACTTACTTCGCGGGTTTGTGAAGCATTGAAATTGTTTATGAAATTTTCTTTTTCCCATCTGCTCGGGATCGTGGCGGTTGCCACCTCCATTGGGTTTTGCGCAGGTGCGGTGGCCAACCAAGCTGAGAACGCTTCCGAAGGTAACGGTCCGCCCGTCCGCCCGTCCTCACCGGAAGGAAGACCTCCTCCGCCTCCGCCTCCGCCTGATTTCACGCCGCCGCCACCGCCTCCACCGCCGGAGGGGCACGGGCAAGCCCGGCAGGCACGCGGTTCCGAACCGTTCGGCCCCCCGCCGATTCCCGAGAAGCGGCCCCAACATGAGGAGTTGCCCGGGGATTTGTTGCTTCTTGACCGGTTGTTGCAAATGTCCACCGAGCAACTTGCCCGCATTCGCAGCGTTCTGGACCGGTTGGCAGCCATGGAACCGGAAGAACGCGATGCGATGCGGCAACGGTTGCGGGAGTTTCATAATGTGACGCCGGAAGAACGCCGGCGCCTGCGGGAGAAATGGCGGGGCATGACTCACGAGGAGCGCCGGGAAGCGTTGCGCGAATTGCGTGACCGCGATTGGGACCGCTTCTTCGAGGAGGATGAAAAATCGGCGTCCGATCCGGATTGATTTCCCCGACCCTTTCGGATGACCGGTTGGCGAAACTAAATTGGCAAAGGCATTAGGCAAAAGCACGCCGCTCCTTGCGGCGCACCGCGCCGGTATTTCGGCTTGAAACCGCCACGGGGTTGACAGCCCCCGCCGGTTGCGGATCAAACTGGAGTTTTCCGCAACCACCATGCCGCGAACCGCCAAGTCGATTCACTCTCCGCCGTTGGGCGCTCCGATGCCCGACAGTTTGCACGCGGTCTCCTGCTCCATTCCCACTATGGCCGACGTGATCGGTTATGAGGAGAAGTCGCCCGTCATCATGCGGAACATCGTTTCCGGGTATCCCCGTTTCGTGACCCACCGGCTGTTGGGGGAAATCGCCGCCGAGTGGACCCGCCGCCACCGGCTGGAGAAGCGGGTTTTGTTTTTAACCCCCTCCGCGGCGGCGGCCCGGGAGTTGCGGCAGTTTGCAGGACCCGGGGGCGAAACGCTTGTTGAGGCGACCATTCACGGGGTGCATTACCCGGTGGGCAGCCCGGAAGCCGGGCGGGCGGCCGCTTTCGCGCAACACACCGGGTTGCTGATTTCCTCCCGGCGGGCGGAGGATTATCTGCTCGCCAACGGGTTGGCCGGGAAGCGGCAGGCCGAGACGCGGGCGGAGGAGAGCGGGGCGCCCGCCGCCATCGCCTCCCGCCTGGCCGGTCTTTTTGGAACGGAAACGGGTGACGTGGTGACCGCTTCCTCCGGCATGAGCGCCTTTTACGCCTTGTTTCGGACGCTGGGTGATCACCAGGCCGGGCGGGGCAGGAATCTTTGGATACAACTCGGATGGCTCTATCTCGACACCATCGAGATTTTGCGGAAGTTCACCGGCGGCGAGAGCCACCGCCTGTTCTTGCCCAACGTTTTTGATCTGGACGCGGTGCGCGGGGCGCTGCGCGACCACGGCCGGCGCGTGGCCGGCATTGTCACGGAGTTGCCCACCAATCCCTTGATCGAAACGCCGGACCTCGCGGCCCTCGGCGATCTCGCCCGCCGCCACGGCGTTCCGTTGATCGTGGACCCGACCCTGGCTTCGCCCCGCAACGTGCGGGTGTTTCCGGAAGCCGACGCCGCCGTAAACAGTTTGACCAAATACGCCGCCAACGAAGGCGACGTGCTGGGGGGAGCGGTGGTGGTGAACCGCGATTCGCCGTGGGCGGAAGTCATCGCGGAGGGAACCGCGCGGAGGGCGGAACCGCTCCACGCGGCGGACGCCGCCCGGCTGGCCCACGAAATGGAGGCGTACGAGGCGACGGTGGACCGGATGAATGCCAACACCCTGGCGGTGGCTGAATTTTTACAAAACCACCCAGCCACGCGCCGGCTGCACTGGGCCTGTTCTCCGGAAAACCGCGCCAATTACGAGCGCGTGCAACGACGCCCGGGATCCCCCGGTTGCATGATGACCCTCGAACTGCGGGGACCCTTGGCCGATTTCTACGACCGGGTGAACATTCCCAAAGGGCCGAGCTTTGGCACGCGCTTCACCCTGCTTTGTCCGTTCATGTATTTGGCGCATTATGACTTGGTCTCGACGGAGCCGGGCCGCCGTTACCTGCGCTCCCTTGGTCTCGAACCGGATTTGATCCGCATTTCGATTGGAACCGAGGATCCCGCCGATATCATCGCGGCTTTTGACGAAGCCTTGTAACCCAGCAAGAAAAAATCATGCAAACCGACCGCCGCCGAACCCGCATCATTTTCACCGTGGGACCCGCCACGGAAAGTGAGGAGAACCTGACCCGTCTGATCGGGGCGGGAGCCGACATCTGCCGCATCAACATGGCCCACGCCACCCATGACTGGACGCGGGCCGTTATCCGGCGGGTGCGGGCCTGTTCGGCCAAATTGGGAAGGGAGATCGCCATCATGATGGACGTGAAAGGCCCGGAAATCCGGACCGGCGACGTCGAGGCTCCCATCGAACTCAGTCCGGGCGAGGTTTTCGATTTCACGGTGAAACCGGAAAGCGCCGCCGAAAGCGGGGAGGAGGTTCGCTCGGTCGATGTCAATTACCGGAATTTGGTAAACGACATCCATCCCGGCGACACGGTGCTGGTTGATAACGGGGTCATCCGGCTGGAGGTTTTGGAGAAAAACCAGGCCCGCATCCGCTGCCGGGTATTGATTCCCGGCACCCTCGGCAGCCGCCGCCACATCAACCTGCCGGGCATCCGGGTTGATCTACCGGCCCTGACTGAAAAAGACAAACGGGATTTGGCCGTCGGACTGGAGGAGGGCATTGATATGGTTGCCCTCTCCTTTGTCCGCGACAAGGCGGATGTGCAACTGTTGCGAAGTCATCTGGAGGAATGCGGTTCCGACATCCGCGTGATTGCCAAAATCGAGGATCAACAGGCGGTCACCAATCTCGACGCGATTATCAAGGCGGCGGACGGATTGATGATTGCGCGGGGCGATTTGGGAATCGAGTGCCCTTATGAGGAATTGCCCATCATCCAGCGGCGGGCGGTTAAAATCTGCCTTCGGCTCGGCCGCCCGGTGATCGTGGCCACGCACATGCTGGAATCGATGATCAAGGCGCCGGTGCCGACCCGGGCCGAGGTGACCGACGTGGCCAACGCCGTTTTTGAGCAAAGCGATTGCATCATGCTCTCAGGGGAAACTTCCATCGGGGATTACCCGTTCGATTGTATTGAAGTGATGGATCGCATTGCCCGGCGGATCGAACTGTCGGGCGGGGCCAACTTCGCCGACAAGATCAAGCTGGACTCGGATCATGCGAAAATCCTCCGCTCGGCGGTGGTGATGGCGGATGAGTTGGAGAGCGCCGGGCTCTTGGTCTTTACCCGGCGAGGCTACATGGCCCGCATGATTTCCGCCTTGCGGCCACGCCGCTCCCCGATTTACGCCTTCACCAATTCCGTCCCCCTGCAGCGGCAACTGATGCTGTACTGGGGCGTGGAGCCATGGTTTTTAAAACTCTCAGCGGACCCCGACACCACTGTGCACGCGGCGATTCAGTTACTGAAAAAACACGGACGGGTGAAGCGGGAGGACAAGCTGGTGGTGATTTCAAATCAGCTGGTCGGCGAGCGCCTCATCGACAGCGTGCAAATGCGGGTGGTGGATTGAGGCCGGACGTTTGCAGGAAAGAAAAGCCGAAGGGGTGAGTTAAGCCACAAATAATTTGAAATCAAAAACCCCTGGAGCGATCCCTGGGCCACCCGTTGGTAAAGAGCCGTTCCCATCCGCCTGGCCATGGCCGCCTTCTTGCGTTGTCGCTGCAACGGTTTTCGTGCGGAGAGGTTTGGCCTTGCCGCCGGGTTGTCTGCTTTATGATGATGAACTCCCGTCATTCGCCTGCGCGCCGCCGTCCGGTTGCGGGCGCTTTTCAATTTTTACCATTCGTCCATTTTTTTATGAAAGCCACCGGCCTCGCTTTGGTTCCGCCTCCCGCCGCTCAGGACAATCCCCGGGTCACGCCCGAACTGCTCGCCTCGGTTCTTGCCCGCTACAGTCGCAGCAATGACGGGCTGGAGGCCATCCTCGACAAGGTTGATCTGGACAACCCGGATGCCTCCATTGACCGCATTCTGAAATTCGTCGATTACGGGCACGCCTCCATCGGCGGATTGACCGGTGGCCTTGCCGTCGCCTTGGACGATGTTTCCATGTGGCTGGCTTACAAAATCTTTGAGATTGCCCAAATGGCCGACGGCCAAGAGTCCAGCACCCGTTACATCAGCCTTGATCCGGCGGGGCTGCCGGCGGCGGAGACGTTGGGGATTCCGCCGGATTTGGAGGATCGCTGGCGGAAATTGATGGCGGAAGCCTTCGCGGCCTACCAAAGCGAATATCAACGGCTCGACGCCATGGCTAAGGAAAACCCGGAACTTGTGCGCCTGCCCGCCGGGGCGAAACCGGCCGTGGTCAATCGGCTTCGCAAAAATTACGCGCTCGACCGGGCGCGTTATTTTCTGCCCGTGGCCGCCCGCACCAATCTCGCCTTGGTGGCCTCGGCCCGCGTTTGGGCCGAGACGGTCAAGCACCTCGACTCCCTGCCGCAGCAGGAGGCCCGCCGCGCGGCCGCCCTCATTCGGGAGGAGTTAATGAAATTCGCCCCGCGCCTTATGCGCCACAGCCAAGCCGAGGAGTCTTACCGGCGGCAGGCCCAATCCGAGCTGGAGTGGAGCTTGCGGCTGGGCTTGAAGCGGCTTTCCACCGGGAACCTTTCCGATGAAGCCTGGGTGCGGGTGGAGCGGGAGACCCCGCCGTTTCTGGCCGAGGATCAAACCCCCGCCGAGGCCCTTGAGGGCCGCGCCAACCGCTACGCGCGGGTGGGACGGGCGCTGCGCCGCGCCCGTGTCACCTTTGCTTGGAACAATCTCGCGGTGGCCGAGCTGCGCGACCTCAACCGCCACCGCACCGGCCACCGGATCACCCCGTTCATCCAAGCCGGGTTTTATCTGCCGCCGGAAATCGACCCCGCTCCCCACGCCGAATTGCTGGGCAAACAGGCCGAGCTTTTGAAGGACATGCTGGAGCGCGGCCTGCCCGCTTACCCGCATGTCATGCTGCTGGGGAGCCAGACCCCGTTTGAGCACGCAACCCAGGCCGACAAATTTATCTACGAGGCGGAGCTGCGAACCGGACTGGGAGCGCACTTCCGCTACGCCGAACACCTCAGCGCGGCCTTGCGGGAATTTTTCAAACAAGTTCCGGAGGCAAGGGATTGGGTGGAGGAGGGAACGGCGGAGCCGGAATAAGCGGAAGGAGCGAGCACGCCTGTTGGCAAATTCCTGTTCCCATCCACCGGGCCTTGGCCGCCGTTTGACGATTTGCACGCATGGGGTTTACTTTCCCCGTTTTTATCTGAACGGGCCCTCGGGCCCGCCATTCGGACTGAGTGATTCGGGGGTGTTGTCCTCCGTTGCCGAACGGGCGAAACGGCCGTCGCCTGGCCTTGTGCAGCTCTGTGGTTTAGAGTTGCCTTTCCGGTTGGTTTATGAGGAAATTACCTCAATTAAACAAGAATCCCCTTCGCCATGGCCAAGCTCTCATGCGTCTTTCTCGTTCTTTCTTTTGCTTTCATTACCGGTTGGTTGTGGTTTGGTAATGCCGGTGGGAAGGGGGAGGGGGAAAGCGGTGCCGACTTGGTTGACGAGGCCTTGTCCACCGAAACGGATCAGACTGCCGCGCCGGTGGAGGAGCGTGTTGTGACCGGCGGTTCCAGCCAAGCCAGGCAAGAGGGCGGCGGGTTGATGTTGGCTGATGATTTTGACCGAGCTTCCGGCGAACGCCTCTCGCCGACGGTTTCCCGTGGGCGGGGAGAATTTCCTTTCATTCCCCGCGTGAATGCCGGAGCCGGTTGGGAAGATCTCACGGCGGGGAGCCTGACCGGGGAACGCTCGCGGCTTTCAGGTGACGTTAATGCGGTCGATCCGGTGGATCGGGAGGTCTCGCTCTGGCGGGATGGGGAGCCCGGCCGGGATTGGGAAAGGAATTTGCAGGAGTGGATGCGGCGAAACCGGGACCGGGTGGAGCAACAGGGCGGGGACGGGTTGCCCTGATCCGGGGTCGCCGCCGGTCAGAGGGGGATGTCGTCACCGCCCGGGCGGCCAAGGTCACGCTGGCGCAGGCGGTGGGTGGTGATGAGGTTTTCCAAATTCTTGGTGTCGAGCACTCCGATCAGGTTGCCGAAAGAGTAAACCGGATACAAACGCTGGGGATTTTGCGCAATCATCTCCAGAAACGGATCCAGCGGCCAACCGGATTGCAGAACCGAGAACCGGGTTCGGGCGTGGAGGGCCACGTTATCGCGCAAGTGGTTTTTCCGTGTTGCCCGGCGCACTTCCCGCGCGGGCAGGTAGCCGAGAGGCACACCGTTTTCCATGACGATGATTTCATCGTATCCAAACAACTCCAACAAACGGGCCGCTTCTTCCATCGGCTGGTCGGCCCGCAGGGTGGGGTAATGCTTGCGGGTCAGGTCACCCACGAAAACGCCGGTCATGTTTTCGCGCCTCTGCACCATTTTGTGTTCCATGTGGCCACCGAAATAGATGAAAGCGAAAAGCAAGGCCGGCAGGAGCACCTCGAATTTAAACAAGGCCAGAACGATTCCGGTTACGGCGAGGACCTTGGCCACGTTGGTCGCGATGGTGGTGGCCCGCAGGTAGGAAAGGCGCAGGGCCAGCGCGGCCCGGAATATTCGGCCTCCATCCATCGGGAAAATCGGCAGCAGGTTGAAGACGCCCATGACCAGGTTCAGCAGGATGAGGGCGTTGACCAGAGCGGTCCATCCCATGGGAAAGGTTTCCACCAGAATGCCGGACGGGGAGCGCACGGCCAAAAGCAGGAGGGCGGCGAGCGCGAAATTCACCGCCGGGCCGGCCGCTGAAATGACGATTTCCTGCCACGGATTGCGGGGAATTCGCTCAAACTGGGCCATGCCTCCAAACGGCAGCAAGAGGATGCGGGGCACGTTAATGCCGTACATGCGGGCGGTCAGGCTGTGGCCGAGTTCGTGCAGCACCACGCACACGAAAATCAGAAAGAGAAAGGTGATGAACCAAAAAACCCCGGGCCACCCGGCCTGTTGCCAGCCAAACAAGGCAAACAGGATCCAGAGCAGGTGGAAGGTCAGGTGGACCTCCAAACGGATGCCAAAGATTCGAAACAAGCGGATTGACCAAAAGCCCATTCAACTATCCTTTTTACCGGGCTCTTAACAGCCTGTTTTTTTCCGCTTTCCGGAATGGTCTGGGGATGATTATTACCATTTATACGCCAAATTATGCCGGTTGATTTAAAAAGTCCAACCATTCTTGTCATTGATGATGATAAGGAAGTCCGTTACTCGCTGGAACGGGTTTTGACCGCCCGGGGCTACCGGGTGCTCGCCGCCGGCGGCGGGGTGGAGGGAATCGCCATGGCCGGGGACCATTCGCCGGAGGTGATCTTTCTCGACATCCGCATGGCCGGGATGGACGGGCTGGAGACCCTGCAGCGCATCCGCCAGGCCGACGGGAGGGCCATGGTGGTGCTCATGACCGCTTACGGGACGACCCAAACGGCCATTGAGGCGATGAAATACGGGGCTTTTGACTACATCATGAAGCCCTTCGATATCGAAAAAATCGTCTCCCTGGCGGAAAGCGCCCGCAACGCCCGCCGGGATTTGCGTAAAGCGGGCGCTTACCGGTCGGTTATCAACAGCGAGGATTACCAAGAGGGGATGGTCGGTCGCTCGGAGGCCATGCAAACGGTTTTCAAAGTCATTGGACAGGCCGCGGCCAGCGACGCCAACGTTTTGATCACCGGGGAAAGCGGCACCGGCAAGGAACTGGTTGCCCGCTGCCTTCACCAGCACAGTCTGCGAGCACGCCAACCGTTCGTGGCCGTCAACTGCGCGGCCATTCCCGAAAATTTGATTGAAAGCGAGCTGTTCGGTCATGAGCGGGGGTCGTTCACCGGCGCGACCGGTCAGCGGATCGGGCGGTTTGAGCAGTGTGACGGCGGCACTATTTTTCTCGACGAGATCGGGGACATGGCGCTTCCCACCCAGACAAAAATCCTGCGGGTCCTGCAGGAGGGCGAAATCCAGCGTGTCGGCGGAGTGGATACGATCAAGATCGACGTTCGCGTGGTGGCCGCCACCAACCGCGATTTGGAGGAGATGGTCCGCCGGCAGACTTTTCGGGAAGATCTCTATTACCGACTCAATGTGGTGCGGCTGCGGTTGCCGCCCCTGCGCGAACGAATGGATGATTTGCCGGTGTTGGTGGACTTCATTCTGCAAAAGCTCGAGAAAACCCGCCGCATTCGCGCCAACAAGGTTTCACCCGAGGCCATGGACCTTTTACTCGGGCATCGCTGGCCGGGCAACATCCGGGAGCTGGAAAACCTGCTTTACCGCAGTGCGGTGCTGGCCCAGGGCGACGCCATTCTGATCCGCGATCTGCCCGCCGAGCTGCGCGGCGGGGAACCGGCTCCGGTCTCACCGGCGGCATCGGTGGAACCGGGCCGGGAGGCGGCGCCATCCACCCCCGAAGCGTCCCGGTCCGCCGCTCCCGTCACGCGGGAGGCGTTGTTTGACGCCGTTTACGCGAATCTGCGCGGCGATTGCGACAGCGATCTCATGGGCGAGGTGGAGCGGGAATTTATCGTGCGGTCGTTGCGGGAAACCCACGGCAGCCAAGTGAAAGCCTCCGCCCTTCTCGGCATGACCCGATCCACGTTGCGGAAACGACTCGACCAACTCGCCATCGACCCGAAAAACCCCTCCGTTTGAATCCAACCGATGCCTGAATCCATTCCCGTACGCCACCCCGTGTTTCACTCGTTCCGGCCATGGCCGCGCCACCGTTTTGCCCGCGCGGCCGGGCTGTGCCTGGCTTGCGCCGCGACCACCGCTTTGGCGAACGAACCGCTGGAAACGCCGGAGGTCGAACTGCCGCCCGTAACGGTATCGGCATCCCGAATACCACGGGACGCGTCCGAGGTGCCGCTTAACTTGACGGTGTTGGATCGCCACGAGTTGCGGGAGTCTCCAGCTTTGGTTTTGGACGACCGTTTGCGTGACGTGCCCGGTTTCAGCCTGTTCCGCCGTTCCGGCAGCCTCGGCACCCATCCCACCGCCCAGGGCGTTTCCCTGCGCGGGATCGGGCCGAGCGGAGCGGGTCGCACCCTGGTGCTGCTGGACGGGTTTCCGCTCAACGATCCTTTCGGCGGATGGGTGCAATGGTCCCGGGTGCCAATGCTCGCGGTGGAACGGGTGGAGTTGGTTCGCGGCGGTGGATCCACCGCCTGGGGCAACACCGCCATGGGCGGCGTGATCAACATCGTCACTGAAGAACCGACCGGCCCGGTCGCCCGCGTGGAGGGTTTGGCGGGAAACCGGGGGACTTCCCAAGGCAGTTTTTACGTGGCCAACCGCGACGACCCATGGGGGATGGCTTTTGATGGCCGGTTTTTCGAGACCGACGGATATCCGGTGGTTGCCCGCCGGTGGCGGGGACCGGTGGATGAATCGATCTGGTCCCGGCACGCGGTGGTGAACGCGACCCTGACCCGGAGTTTTGCGGAAGGGGATTGGACGGGTCGGGCGGGTTTCTTTTCCGAGCGCCGGGGAAACGGCACGCCGTTTACCGGCAACGAAACCGACAATCTTCGCGTCTCCTCCCGGTTGCGGTGGTCGGCCGGGGAGAGCGGTGACTGGGAGTGGCTGGCGTTTGCCGAAAAGGTCGATTTTTCCAGCCGCTTTTCCGGCGTGGCGGCGGACCGGTCCTCCGAGACCCCGGCTTTGGACCAGTTTTCCGTGCCCTCCGACGTTGCGGGCACCGGCTTGGTCTGGTCCCGCGAGGTCGGCGACCTCCACCAACTGGTGGGCGGATTCGATTACCGGCGGATCAGCGGGGAGACCAACGAGGATTATTTTTTCAGCAACGGGCAATTTCAGAACCGGCGCACGGCCGGCGGCTCCCAGGACATCGCCGGCCTGTTTCTGGAAGACAACGTGACACTGGCTGACGATTGGTTGCTGACCTTTGGCGGCCGGCTCGATTACTGGCGGCAATTCGACGGAGGGGTGTGGGAGCGCAACCGGCAAACCGGCGATACCCTGCGGCGGGAGCGGTTTTCCTCCCGTGACGGCTGGGGCTTTCACCCGCGGATCGGCGCGCGCCACTTCGTGTCGTCCAACCTGTCGGCCCGCGCCGCTGTTTACCAAGCATTCCGCGTGCCGACGGTCAACGAGCTGTATCGCCCCTTTCGCGTGGGCAACGACACCACCCAGGCCAATTCCGATTTGGATTTGGAGCGGTTGACCGGCATGGAAACCGGCTTGGATTTTTCGGGTGGAGATTGGTTCACGGGTCAGGTGACCGCCTTTCACACCGAGCTGCGCGATCCGGTGGCCAACGTCACGCTGGAAACCTTGCCGGGCGGGGGCACGCTGCGGCAGCGACGCAATCTCGACCGGGCGGTGATTCAGGGCTTCGAGGTCGAGGGAGCCGCGCGCCTATCAAAATCGTTGCAAATCGGGGCCGCGTATTTGTTCAGTCATGGCGAAGTCACGCGGGCGACGGATCAACCCGGTTTGGAGGGGAAATGGCTCGCCCAGTCACCCCGTCATCAGGCGACGCTGTTCAGCCGTTTTCGCTGGGAAAACGGCGCCCGCCTCGGGGTTTCGCTCCGGCATGTCGGCTCCCAGTTTGAGGATGATTTGAATACCCGGAAACTGCGGGGATTTTGGGTGACCGATGTCAACGTTTCCATGGAAGTGCGCGACGGGCTCACTCTGTTCGCGGCGGTGGAAAACCTGTTTGACGAAACCCGCCTGACCGGGCTGGGGGCCGACGGGTTGGAGAGCATCGGCGCTCCCCGCCTTTTTCACGGCGGCGCGCGTTGGGAGTGGTGAAGCGGGATGGTGCTGCCGCGGGATTTTTACAACCGTCCGACGACCCGGGTCGCGCGTGATTTGCTGGGGAAATACCTGGTGAGGGGTGGGGAAGGGCGGGAGCCGACGGCCCTGCTGATCACTGAAGTCGAGGCCTACGATGGATTCCGCGACCGCGCCTCGCATGCCCGTTCCGGTCCGACTCCCCGCAACGCGGTGATGTTCGGGCCGCCCGGTCATTGGTATGTGTATCTCTGCTACGGCATGCACTGGCTGTTGAATGTGGTGACCCGGGAGGAAGGCTATCCGGCGGCGGTTTTGATCCGCGGCGCCGGCGACCGCGACGGCCCGGGCAAGTTGACCAAGGCCCTCGGGATCGACGCCCGCCAAAACCGCGCGCCCGCCTTCACGGAGGAGGAGTTGTGGGTGGAGGACCGCGGGTTGTCCCTTCGCCGCCTCGATTGGACGGCCGGTCCCCGTGTCGGCGTTGATTACGCAGGTCCGGTGTGGGCCCGCAAACCGTGGCGTTTTCGTCTGGCCGACCCCGATGGCTTGCGGCGGAGGGCCGGGTAAAGCTGCTGAAAATCGACCGATCTGACGAAAATTGACTATTGGCTGGTCACCTTTGCCCAGTGAACGTGCCGCCACGACGCCTTAAAGCGCTGTTTCATCGGATTGGCACGGCCCCTGCTAATCTTTGTTTTGTGATCTTCCCCTGCTTAGCAGGGGCGAGGCAACATAGTGGAAACGAAGCGGCGATCCTTTCGGGGAATCCCGCTGGAGGCCCGGCGTTTAGGGGTTTTCGCCGGGCCTCCTTTCGTTTCACTGCCTATTTTGACCCGGAGGAAGGGATCGGCAATCTCCTTGATTCCGTGGCCAGGCTTTCAGCGTTGGCTGATTCCGCCCTGGTATCCCGCCAAGTTGAAAAAAAGTGATTGCCAGTGAGAAAGCTCCCACTTTGCATTCGTGATTATGACTGAAGATCTTTCCGCCACCGCCACCACCGCCGTTGAAACGGTTACCGCGCTTGCCACGGAGCACGGTCTCCGCGTCATTTATGCCGTTATCATTTTGATAATCGGGTTTATGGCCGCCGGTTGGATTGCCCGTTTCGTGTCCCGCAGTTGCGAAAAGACCGGAAAAATTGATTCGGGGGTATCCGCGGTGTTGGCGAAAATCGTTAAGATTGGGGTCATCGCGTTCACCATCATATCGGTGCTCAAGCATTTTGGTTTTGAGACGACCAGCTTGATCGCCCTTATCGGCGCGGCGGGCCTCGCCATTGGCCTGGCCCTGCAGGGGACCTTGACCAATGTGGCCTCCGGCGTATTGATCATGATTTTCCGTCCCTTCACCGTCGGCCAGGTGATTGATGTCGGCGGGCGCATCGTCATCATCGACGACATTGGCCTGTTCATTACCCGCGGACACGTGCCCGACGGCATGTCGATCATTTTGCCGAACAGCAGCATTTGGGGAAACGTGATCACCAACCTGTCGGTCACCTTCAACGATCAGCGCCGCATCAACGAATCCTTCGGCATCAGCTATTCCGATGACATGGGCAAAGCCATCGCCTTGGTCAAACAGGTGCTCGACGCCGACGAGCGGGTCTTGAAAGACCCCGAATACCGCGTCGCCATCGGCGCACTGGGCGACAGTTCGGTGGACATTCTCGTTCACGCCTGGACCCAACGGGCGGATTGGTTTCCGGCCAAGTTGGATTTGAACCGGAAAATCAAGGAAGCCTTCGACGCCAACGGCATTTCCATTCCGTTCCCGCAGCGCGACGTTCACCTCTACACCGAAAACGGCGGCGGCGCCAAAGGGTAAACCGTCCCTTGTTTCCACCAGCTTTTGCCCGCCGCCATGACCGCCCGCGTGACCCCGGAGCCGGAAGAACCGGTGTTGGTTGAGGATGGTGAAGAGGAAACCAACCGGGAGCGTTCCGGCCGCGGCGGGAATGTCCCCCGGCGGAGCGCCTTTCACCCCTTCAGCGGCGTTATCATCCTGGTGGTGGACAATTTCTTTTTCGGCGTGAAGGTGGTCAGCGGGTTCACGTTGACCGCGCTTACCATTACCCTGGCCTTTTCCGTCACCGCCGCCGGAGTCTGGCTGGTCCAGCGCAAGCTCGCGGGCGACTCCCCCGGCCAGGCGGCGGCCAAGGCGCTCCTGGCCGGCGTGATCGCCGGCATCCCGACTTCCATTGCCGGAACATTTGTCGGCGCGTGGGTGCTGGCCCAGTCCGGATTGAATCCATGGAGGAAATTTTTCCGCTGAATGACCGCCATGGAGGAGACCCGGTTGGACAAGTTTCTGTGGGCGGTCCGGTTTTACAAAACCCGGCGCCTGGCGGTGGACGCCTGCCAAGGCAATCACGTCAAAGTCAATGACGCGCCCGCCAAGCCGTCGCGGACGGTGCGGATCGGGGACGTGCTGGAAATCCGTCTCCCCGACATTGTCCGCACCGTGAAGATCCTGGCCCTGACCGAGCGGCGGGTGGGAGCCAAACTAGTTGACGACCATTTGGAGGACTTGACACCGGAAACCGAATACAAACGGCGGGAGGAGCGGCAATCCAACCAAGAAGGGCTGCGCCCCCGCGGTCTCGGCCGCCCCACGAAAAAGGAACGCCGCGAAATCGACCGCTTCCGGGGCGGCTGAGAACAGTTCCCGCGCCTGCCATGAACGGGCTCAGTCCCCGGCTTGCAGCACCGCGAGAGGCGGGTGGTTGAGAATGCCGCGGCTGGAGGCCAGGCCGGTGGCGAGCGTCACCACCATGGTCAGGGCCAGGGCGGCGACGGGCGGGAGGAGCGGCAGATGGAACGGCACATGGAAGACATACGCCGCCATCGCCCAGGAGGCCGCCGTCGCCAGCAGGGCGCCGGTCAGCCCGGCGAAAAAGCCGAGGCAAAGGTATTCGCACACCATGATGCGGCGGATCTGCTGCCGCGAGGCGCCGAGCGTGCGGAGCAACACCGCTTCCCGCACCCGCTGGTAGCGGCTGGTGGCGACCGCCGCCACCAGCACCGCCAACCCGGTCACGACCGTGAACATCGCCATGAAGCGGATGACAAACGACACCCTGCCCATGATCGAATCGACGGTTTGCAGGATCAGCGACAGGTCGATGACCGAGACGTTGGCAAAGCGCCGCACCACCTCGCGTTGCAGTTGCGCTGATTCCTCCGTGGTTTCCGTGCGGGTGATCATGACGTGAAACTTTGGCGCCGGTTCCAGCACTCCGCGCGGAAAAACCACGAAAAAATTCGGTTGCACCCGCTGCCATTCCACGCTGCGGATGCTGCCCACCACCGTTTCAATCGGGATTCCCTGCACGTCGAAAACCAGCGAATCGCCGACCGCCAGTCCGAGGTCTTGGGCGATTCCCTGTTCCACCGAAACCGGATACGGTTCGCCGGCGTTGTCCTCCACCGAGCCCACCCAGGTTCCGGCCACCACCCGCTCGGTTGGCACGGTGTGATCGCGGTAGGTGGACCGGTATTCACGCCGCAGCACCCAATTGGGGATTTCGTTGCCGGGCTCACGCAGGAGACTCTCCACCGACTGCCCGCGCACCGAGGCCAACCGCATGGTGACGATGGGCACATCCTGCAGGACCGGCAGGCCGCGGGCGGTGATCAAGTCGGCGATTTCTTCCCGCTGGTCGTCCTGAATGTCGAACATCGCCATGGTCGGGCGGTCTCCCTCGCCGGCGATGAGCACTTGGCGAACGAGCAGATCCCGCGCAAGGTAAAGGCCGAGCACCAAAAAGGTTCCCAGCCCGAGCGCCAGCATCAGCAGGATGGTGCGGTTTTCCGGGCGGTGCAGGTTGGCCAGCCCCTGCCGCCAAACGTAGGGGAGGGAGGGCGGGGTGAACCGCCGGGCCAGCCAGGCGATCAACGCGGCGGTCCCGGCGAGGGTTGCAAAGGCGGCGCCCATCGCCCCGGCCGCGCCGATGCCGAGGCGGGGGCTGCCGGTTTGAACAACTGCGAAAAGGGTGACCGTGGCCGCGATCAATCCGCACAACGCCCAGCGCCACGGATCCCGGCGCGTCTCCCGCGCAAAGGCGTCTCCCCGCCGGATCGCCCGCAACGGGGAAACCCGGCGCAGCGGCAGCAGGGGCAGGAGGGTGAACATCAGGCTGAACAGAAAGCCGACCGAGAATCCCTCGGCCACGGCGGCCCAGGAAATAAACACCGGCACGTCGAACGGTAGGAAATCGCGCGCCACCCGCGGCAGCAATCCCTGCAGGGCGACACCCAGCAGCGCGCCCGCGCCCGCGCCGATCGCCCCGAGCGCCGCTCCCTGGGTCAGGTAAATCAGAAAGATGCGGCGCGCGTCCGCCCCGAGGCAGCGCAGGACGGCGGCGGACCCGATTTTCCGTTTCACATAAACATGGATGGCGCTGGCCACCCCGATGACCCCGAGCAACAGGGCAACGAAGCCGACGAGTTGAAAAAACGCCCGCACGTTCTCCATGGTGCGCCCGAGTTCCTCCTGGCGCCGTTCCACCGTTTCGATGCGCAGCCGGTGCTCCCGCAGTTCCGGGCGGAGCGATTCCACCACCGCCGGCACATCGGTCGAGGGTGGGAATTGAATAAAAACCTTGTGGCGGGCGAGACTGCCCTCCCGCAACAGGCCGGTGGCGGGCAGGGTGTCGTAAGGGATGTACACGCGCGGCGCCAGCACGCCGACCGCCGCCATCTCACCCGGCACCCGCCGCAACGCCCCGGCCACGCGGAAAACTTGGTTGCCGATGCGGACTTCGTCTCCGGTTTCCACCTCGAACTGCACCATCAATCCCTCCTCCAGCAGTGCGAAATCGCCGTTTTGGAAGTCGGCCCGCGCGTCGGCCGGCGCGGTTTCCATCTCTCCGTAAAACGGGAACCCGCCTTTCAGTCCGCGCACCTGGACCAGGCGGCTCCCGTCCGTTTTCGGAAAATAGACCATGCTGGAGAATCCGATCTCGCGGGATTGGGCCTGACCGAGACCCTCAAGCAGGCGCTCGATCTCCGGGGTGAATGGCTGGCGCGAGCTGATGACCAGATCGGCCCCGAGCAGGCTTTTCGATTGTTCGGCAATGGCCGCCTCCAGGTTGTGGCCAAACGACCGGATGGCCACCAGCGCGGCCACTCCGAAGACGATCGACAGCGAGAACAAGAAGAGACGGCTGCGGCTGGAGCGGCTGTCCCGCCAAGCCATGGTGAAAATCCATTTCATGGGAAAAAAGGGAAAAACCTGAACGAAGAAACGGGCCCGGCGGTCATCCGGCCGCGGCGACCGTTTCCTCCACCGCGCGCCCGCCGCGCAGCCGCAGGGTTTGATCGGTCAGGGCGGCGAGTTCGCTGTCGTGGGTCACCAGCACCAGGGCGGTGCCGGCCTCCCGGTTCAGTTCAAACAGGATGTCGATGACCTTGGCGCTGGTTTCGGTGTCGAGGTTGCCGGTCGGTTCGTCCGCGAAGAGAATCCGCGGGCGGTTGACGAAGGCGCGGGCCAGCGCGACCCGTTGTTGTTCGCCCCCGGAAAGCTGGACCGGATAGTGGTCGAGGCGTTCGCCCAGCCCGACCCGTTCGAGCAACTCCGCCGCCGGACGACGGGCATTGGCCTCGCCGCGAAGTTCCAACGGCACCATGACATTTTCCAGGGCGGTTAGGGTCGGCATCAGTTGAAAATTCTGAAAAACGAACCCGACCAGCTCGTTGCGCAGGGCGGCGCGGGCGTCCTCGCCCAATCCGCCGAGCGGGCGCCCGGCGATGGCCACGCTGCCGGTAGTCGGCTGGTCGAGGCCGGCGCAGAGGCCGAGCAAGGTTGTCTTGCCGCTTCCGGAAGGTCCCACGATGGCGCGGGTGGCGCCGGCGGGCACGGAAAGGGAAACCCCGCTCAACACGGTAAGCGGCCCGTGGCCGGTCCGGTAGGTGCGGCTGACGTTATCGACTAAAAGAATCGGCGGATCGTTGGTCATGGCGTGTTGGGAACGCGAAGACATTGCCCGCTTCGGGGGAGAATGCAATCCCCGGCGGGTGAATGAGGAGCGGGGACCGGTGCCCCTTATGCCGGATTGATTGAACTCGGGTCGGACAGACTCAACTTTGTTTGGGGAAGAAATCTTGGGCAGGGTTGAAGACCCATTCCGTGGTTGATAATTTGAAAGTTTTCGTGTTGTGAAAGCCATCCCGGTCGCCAGGGGCCGCGCGGCGCGGGTTTGACAGGTTGCGCGGCGACTGGAAAACTGTTTGGCACGATGACACAGACCGTCACCGGCAGGAATCTTGGCAAGGAGCCGACCGCGCGCGCTCCGTTTCATGTCATGGTCAAACCCATCGGGTCGAAGTGTAACTTGGATTGCAAGTACTGCTTTTACTTGGAAAAAGAGGCTCTCTTTGCAAGCGGCGAAAAGTGGCGGATGGACGGGGAGTTGTTGCGGAATTACATTCGCCGGCACTTGGAGGCGCACCCGGTGGGGCCCGTGGTCTTTGCCTGGCAGGGCGGTGAACCGACTCTGCTTGGGGTGGAGTTTTTTGAAAATGCGGTCTTGTGGCAAAAGGAATTCTTGCGCGGCCACACCATTGAGAACGCTTTCCAAACCAACGGCACGTTGCTCGACGATGAATGGGGCGCTTTCCTCAAACGGGAGGATTTTTTGGTCGGCATCAGCCTCGACGGCCCGGAGCGGGTGCACGACGCAAGCCGGGTCAACTGCCGGGGAGGAGGAACCCATGCCGATGTGATGCGGGGGCTCGCGGTGCTCAAGCGCCACCGGGTGGAGTTCAATACCCTTACCTGCGTGAACCGGTTCAACTCGGACAGCGGGGTGGAGATTTATGAATTTCTCAAGCGGGCCGGAGCCCGCCACCTGCAATTCATTCCCGTGGTGGAGCGATTGCCCGACGCCGCCGCCGAGAGGCTCGGTCTCTCCCACGCCACGCCCCCGGTTTACGATGGCGGGGCGGACGGCGATGGGGCGCCCCACGGCCCGATGGCGGAGTGGAGCGTGCGCCCGAAGGACTACGGGCGGTTCATGTGGAGTCTGTTCAAACGCTGGGTGCGGGAGGATGTCGGACGTATCCACGTTCAATTTTTCGAAACCGCTCTCGCCAAATGGGTCGGTGAGCCGGGCGGATTGTGCGTCTTTGCGGAGGAATGCGGCCGGGCGCTCGCATTGGAACACGATGGCAGCCTGTATTCTTGTGACCACTACGTTTATCCGGATTATAAAATCGGAAATTTGCGCGACCGGTCGCTCACGGAAATGGTGGACGGTGAAGGTCAAGCCGCGTTTGGCCGGTCGAAAAGCGCGAACCTTCCGGACTACTGTCGCCAATGCGAATTCCGGTTTGCCTGCAACGGAGGGTGCCCCAAGCACCGGTTTATGCTCACTCCCGGGGGTGAGCCCGGTCTCAATTACCTGTGCGGCGGATACCGTTTTTTGTTCGGCAAAATGAGACCCTACCTGGAGGCCATGGCCGGTCTTTACCGCAGTGGTCAATCCCCCACCGGGGTTATGGGAATGATTCGCAACAAGCGGTTGCCAAGACCGGCTTGAGCCGTCTCCGTTGGTTTCGGGAGAAATGGCTTTGTGGAATCCCGCAATGATTTCCTCCGGGTTTGCTTGCTTGAGGCGGAAGGCCGCACAAAAAAGCCGCTCCCGGAGGAGCGGCTTTTTCGGAATTGCGGTGGTGGAAAAATCAGCGCCTCACGCGGCGGGCCAACAAGAGACCCGCGACCGCCAGGCCGGCGAAAAAGGTCCAAGTGGAGGGTTCGGGAATGGCGGTCAGCGCCAGATTGTTGCCATCGTGCTGGTAGGTGATGCCGAACAATTGGGTAAACGCGCCGCTGGTCACGGTGAATTCATCTCCCTCGCCCAAGGTGCTTCCGCCGAAGCTGAGGAAACCATCCAAGGGAGAACCGCTCTGGTTGTCGATCAACACAAAGACTTCATTCAATTCGGGTTGGTAGCCGAGTTCGATCTCCAGCACCGGGTCTCCAAGGCCATTGCCCAAGTTGACCAGACCTTGGGCCGTCATGGCATCGAATTCGGCGGCGCCATTCAATCGGAAGGAGAGGATGGAATCGGCCTCCAGGGTCAAGGCTTGCCCGAAAGTTGCCAATCCTGTATCACTGGCTCCTCCAAAAGCCAATGTGGCACCTGATTCGACTGTAACATCGCTGTTGGTAATGGATGTTCTCACCCGCAGCGTGCCCGCCGTCACCAATGTCGGCCCGGTGTGTTCGGCATCACCGCCGGTGCCGAGGAGGCGAAATTCTCCTTCGCCCTCCAAGGTTAAGCCAAAGTCCCCGGTTATCTCTTGGAACCAATTCACGGTGTTGTGGTTGGTTATGGTGCTGTCCGATAGAAGCACGGCACTGTGAAATCCTCCCGCGCTATTAACGTTCAAGGCACCATTAAAATCCTCGTCAAGGGAACCGAATACGATGTCGCCGTCCAAGTTCACACTGGTGTTTAAAGAACGGGCCCCACTAGTGGTGGAGCGCAGATTGCCGCCCCGCAGCGTGAGATCGCCGGTCCCGAACGGATTGGCGGAGGCCCCGCCGCTATGGGTCCATTGAACGATGCCTTCCTCCATGGTGAAGCCTCCGGTGTAATTACTGCCTGCTGATTGAATCCCGAAGTGAAGGATACCGGCCCCGGTTTTGGTGATGCCGTGCGAACCACCGGTTTCGGTGATCCCTACAATAACCCTGGTTTGAACGCCGGGGTTTTGAACGTGAAAATGGCCGGATTCCGCCAATTGGATCTGATACGACTCATTGACCGTGGAGAAGGAGATGTCTTGGTTGGAAAAATTCGTCACCAGTCCGGTGGCCGGGTTGCCGTTGATGGTGGTGTCGAAACCATGGATGCGCAAAACCCCGGTTTGCAAAGTGCTTGAGTTGCGGAACAGAAAATTGCCGGTGGTGTTGGCATCAAAATTTTCCAGTATCGAGATGCCGGCGGTTTGGTGAACGTTGGCTGTTGAAAGAAGGCTACTCGACATCAGCATGTTAATCCGGTCCGTATCGACAAACTGGCTGAACTGAGCCAAGGCGTCGGGAGCGTCCGGGAAGAAGGTGGTGTCCCAATTGCCAGAATTCGTCCAAGAGTCATTGGCGGTGCTGGTAGCGGTGTAGATGGATGTCGTTTGGGAGAAGAGAATGGGCGCGACACCCATGGCAGCTGCCGTTGTGAGAGCAAGTAATCGCATAGAGTTAGTATTTTTCATACCAGGATGGAACTAAGTTTAGTAATTATTTAGGTTGAATAACAAACAAGAAAAAAAACTTCTAGATTTTCTGTATGCAAACGCAATCTTTTTTTATGGGTATTTAACAAAAAAGTAATGGAGGGGCTTCAGACGGAATGGTTTGTCTATGGAAACATTTTTCTTTTTTTCAAAAGCTAATGGAAAATGGTATTTGTATGACTTGTGCAGGAACAGGGCTTCGTGCGGCTGGTTTTATAGTCATTGGTGACTTTGCGGGGTGCGGGTCTTCCTTTCGGCTACCTTCTTGTTTTGTGCGCAGAAAAAAGCCCGCCCGGCTTCACGGGGGAAGCCGGGCGGGCGAAGGGTTGTCCGAACGAATCGGTGAACGTGAACCGGAATCAGTTCAGGCTGACGGAGAGCAGGATGAAGCGGCGGTCCGCCCCGGAGGCCGGGACGCTGTCGCGGAACACCCGGGTGGTGGTGCCGTCACCGTTGGGCGTGGTGGAGATTTCCACCGCGTCGGCGGTCCACTGACCATCCACCGAGTCGGAGACGAGCACCTCGATGGAGACATCTGCCGTGTCGTCGGTGGTGAAGGTCAGGGTCAGGTAGTCCACGCCGTCCACGTCTTCGATATCCCGCGTCGGCAACCCGTCCAGGGTGGTGGAGTTCGGGTCAATGCCGAGGGCGTAGTGGATCAGGTTGGGCACGCCGTTGCCGCTGGCGTCGGCTCCCGGTCCGATGATGTTCTCGTCGGTCACGCCCGGGAAGTTGGCCGCCGTCCAGGCGTTGTAGCCAACGGACGGTTCGCCGTCATCCTCAATCAGCTGATAAGCGGCGATGCCGTTGTTGGTATCCAGCACGTAAACCCAGTTATCGTTGCCAAAGACCACTTGCCCGGCCCCGTTGCCGTTCCAGGTGAAACCGCCAAAGGTTTTGGTGTCGAGTGGCTGGTTGACGATGAAAGGATTCAAGGTGGAGAGGTCATAAAGCGAAACCTCCGCCGGGCGGCGTTCGGCTTCTTGATCCTCCGCGTCGGAATCCAAGCCGACCAGGAGCATGCGCTCCAAATCGATGCCGATCAGGCCGATTTCATTCGGAAAGACATCCGGACCAAAGGTGTTCATCACCGTGCCGGTTCCCTCTTCCAAATCAAAGGCAACATGCAACAAAGCGCGCTCGGCGGTGGCCGAACCAAACTGCGGCTGCCGTTTTCCATAGAAGGTGTCGCCGGGACCGAAGGCGAGGCCATGGGTCAGCCAGCCGGCCGGAGAGGTGGTGATATCCGTAATGATCGGATTGTCCACAAACGTTTCCATGGATCCCTCCGGTGTCAGAATGGTGGGGTAAACCCCGAACCGCGGTGCCATCAGAATTTGGGTGTCCATGCCGGAACCCCGGATGGCCATGGTGTCGCCAAAACGCAGTTCATACCCGTCGCGCGCGTCATCATCGTGACTCGGGCTGTTTTGATTCGGATTTCCCTCATATACCAAGACCGGATCGGATGCCTCGGATGCCCAGCGGTAAACTTTCAGAGGGTTGGTGCTGGCGTTGGTGGTCAGGTTGGCCCCGTAAATGGCCCCGTCCTCGGCCACCACGATATGATTGAGGAAAAACGTTCCCCCGTCGATGCCGGCATTGGAGAGGGTGCCGACATGGGCACCGGT
>PXDN01000060.1 GCA_003566375.1 Opitutia bacterium | reverse complement strand
CGTCCTCTCCGCCGGTGGTCCGGCGGGCGGCGGCTGGCAGGCGGCGATAAGGAGCGCCACGCTCAAAACCATGGCCGCGTTTCCCACAAATCCGGCGGCCGGCCAAATCCTAAACCGGGCCGCGACCGCCCATCCGCCGATATACGCCATGATTCCGCCGCCCTCCTTTCTCAACCGGTGGCCAAAACAAACCATGGGGTGAACGCGCCGATCAGGTGGAGGCACAGGCAGGTCGCCCCGGCCGCCGCCACATCATCCAGAACAACCCCCGCCCCGCCGGGGATTTTTTGCAGGCGGCCGATGCCCAACGGTTTCAGGATGTCGAAAAATCGGAAGAGCAAAAACCCGGCCAAAATCACCGCCCACCCGCGGCCGTCCAACAGATACGGCTGCAACCCGGCGAAACAAAGCGGCACGGCCACGAACTCGTCCAACACCACCTCCGGCGGGTCGGTCTTGGCCAGGCGCTCCTCCGCCTCCCCGCAAATCAGCACCGCCAAATAAACCGCGAGGGCCGCGAAGATCACGTAGAACAGAAACGGCAGGTGGAAGAAAAAAAGGGTGAACCAGAGAATGCCCGCAACCGTTCCGGCCGTGCCGGGGCCTTTGCGCACGCGGCCGACCGGGCCAAGGGTGGCCAGCCCGACAACCACGCGGGTCGGCATCATGCGAATCCAGAGGGGAGCCGGCCGCCTCATTTGGAGGCGTCCTCCGTGTCCGGGAACAATTGGTCACGGTATTTCACAATATACATCGTGCCCGAACTCACTGTCAGCAGCGCCGCCAGCCCAAACAACCCGTACCCGATCCAGGCCACCACCCCCGCGAAAGCGTCAAAATCCGTGCCCAGCAAACGGGCGAAATCGACACCGATCACCGGAGCGGCGAGGAGAAACCCCATGGCCAGCAGTTGGGTGACGGTTTTTTGTTTACCCGCCTTTTCCGCCGCCAGCACCACGCCGTTGGCCGCCGCCACCAGGCGCAGGCCGGTGATGAAAAACTCGCGGGAAAGAATCAGCAGCACCAAAAAAAGCGAAAGCACGATGGGCGCCGGCATGAGATCAAGCGTCATCAACGCGAAAAAGAGGCCCACCATGAGAATTTTGTCGGTCAGCGCGTCCATCAGTTTCCCAAAATTGGACACCATGCGGTAGCGCCGGGCGAAATGGCCGTCGAGCCAGTCGGTCACCGCCGCGATGATAAACAAAACGAAGGCGCAAGTGGCCGAGCCCGGCCAGGGAAACGCCAGCATGGCCACGATGGCAAAAAGGAAAGGGACCCGCGACAGGGTCAGCAAGTTGGGAAGGTTCATACCGGATACGGCCCGCCGGAGCTGAGCCGATGGTTGGTTTTCTCACTGGTGGTGAAAAATTGCACTTTATTCCAAATGGGAAATCCTGTTTGTGTTGGTCATGCGAATCTGTATCTATCCCGGCACCTTCGATCCGGTGACCAACGGTCATCTCGACGTGGCGCGCCGGGCCGCGCGCATCTTCGATAAAGTGGTGATCGGGGTGGCACTCAACAAGGATAAAAAACCGCTCTTTACCGCCCAAGAGCGCTTGAGCCTGCTGGAGGCGAATCTCGGGGATACGCCCAATATCAGCGCGGTGCTGTTCGAAGGGTTGTTGATGGATTTCGCCCGCCAAACCGATGCCTGCGCCGTGGTGCGCGGCCTGCGGGCGGTTTCGGATTTCGAATTCGAATTCCAAATGGCCCTGATGAACCGGCACCTCGAGGAGCGGGTGGAAACCATTTTCCTGATGCCGCACGAGTCCTACTCCTTCACCAGTTCCAGCTTGGTCAAACAAGTCTCCAAATTCGGCGGCGGGGTCTCCAAATTCGTACCGGACAACGTGGCCCGCGCCCTGCGGGAAAAAGCGGCCTCCGGCGCCACCGATTGAGGCGTGCGGCGGTCATTGGGCAAAGTGAAGCGCCTAAAGTTTGGACCTTTAGGCGCGTATTTTCGCCGGTTTCGAGTGATGGGAGACAGCCGGGATGGGCTCTGAGGGTCAGGCGGCTCATCGGTCAAGGCCCCATGCCACCCTTTCGGTTTCGGCTCAACCCGCATTGGACTTTTCGCGCAGGCGTTCCGCCAGCCAACCGCCGACCAGCAGTTGGATAAAATGATAGACCACCAGGGGCAGGAGGATCAAAGAAAGGGCCGGGTCGCCGGGAAACAACAGGTTGGCCAACGGCACCCCCGCGGCGAGGGTTTTCTGGGGTCCGCAAAATAACAGACAGATGCGGTCCGGGCGACCAAACCGTCCCCACACACCGGTCGCGCGCGCGAGAATCGTCATCACCGCAAACGCCCCCGCCGCCCCGGCGGCCACCCCCGCCAGCGTGGCCGGGCCGACTTCGCGGAACACGCCCGATTGAACCGAATTCGCGAAAGCGGCGTACAGCAAAAACAAAATCAGCAGGTGACCGGCGGTTTCCATCCATCGCGCCGTCCGTTTCCCAAGCGGCGGTATCCAAAGTTTGATCCCCTGCCCCGCCAGCAATGGCAGCACAATCAAAAACGCGACCTGCCCCACCACCGGACCGACCGGCAGCGGCTCCGCCCGCACGGCCAAAAACCATCCCATCCAGAGGGGGGTCAGCACCACGCCGATCAAATTGGAGGCGGTGGCGTTGAAAACGGCACCCGCCGTGTTCCCCCCGGCCAACACGGTGAAACCGGCGGCGGAAGCGATGGTGGTGGGCAGGACGGCCAGCAGAAAAAACCCGGTGCGCAGGTTCCGGTCCAAATCGAACCAGATTTCCCAAATCCCCAACCCGCCCCAGGCCAACAGGGGGGCGGCAAGAAAGATCAGGCCATGTGTCGCCGCGTGCAACCGCCACCGCAACGCCCCGGCCGCGAGTTCCCGCACCGGCAGCAACAGGCCGCGCAAAAAAAACAATGCCATCACCGCCCAGCGGGTGGTCTCCTCGGCGCGCAAAACCCCGCCCGAGGCTCCACCCCGCGGCCAAAGAACCGCCAGGGCCAGCGCGGCCAGCAAACCGAACAGAAACCAGTTGCGCAAGGCCCACCTTTTCATGGCCGTGGACCGTCCCCGGCCGGGATTCCGTTTTGGCGCGGACCTCTCTTGCGGGAAGAGCCGAGCCCAGACGGCGCGGCCCACCCGCCATTCCTTTCCACCATCCTGTTGAGGGTCCACTTCATGGATTCTTCTCAAAGGAAAAGACCGTGCCGCGCCGCGCCCGTCAACCGCATAGCAGCCCAAAAAAGAGGATCTCCCCATCGCGGCCCCGGTCACAAAAAAGCTGTTAAAAAACGATCCGCGCAACCCGCGCTTGCGGTGGAAGGGTTTCCCTGCACATTCACATTCATGTTTCGGCGCAACGTAATCACGTTTGTCCTCCTGGTGTTGGTCATGCAATTCACTTTTGGCGTTTACCTGCTGGGTCAACGCCGGGGAGGTGGTTCGCGTGCCGATTACTACAACCATGTTTCCCATTTCGGCACGGTGCTGGAAATCGTTCGCGAAAAATACGTTGATGACAGCGTCGATTATGAATCGCTGACCCGCGCGGCCATCGACGGCATGCTCAAATCCCTCGACCCCCATTCCGAATTATTGATCGCCTCCAAGTTCGAGGACCTCCGTTCCCACACCGCTCAGGAATACGGCGGGATCGGAGTGCAGATTGAACGGAGGGACGACCGCATCACCGTGATCGCGCCGATCGCGGGCACCCCGGGCGAGGAAGCCGGCATCATGTCGGGCGACCAGATCATCCGCGTTGATGGGCAAAACACCGAGCGGATGAGCCTGAATGAAATCGTCCAACTCCTGCGGGGCAAGCCGCGCACCCGGGTTACCATCACCCTCCACCGTCCCCAAAATGGGGAGATTTTGGAAAAAACCATCACCCGGCAAGCCATCCAAGTGGACAGTGTGCGCGACGCCGCCATGCTTGAAGACGGCATCGGCTACGTGCGGATCACCCAGTTTGGCGAGCGCACCGGCAAGGAACTGGCCGCCGCTCTCGACCAGTTGGAGGCGGAGGGCCTGCGCGGGCTGGTGCTCGATTTGCGCAACAACCCGGGCGGCCTGCTCACCGCTTCAGTCGATGTGGCCGAACAATTTTTCAACCGCGGCGAACTGATCGTTTACACCCAGGGCCGTGACGAACGCAGCCGCTGGGAAAGCCGCGCCGGACGGGGCGCCCGCGGGTTCAGCTATCCGTTGGCCGTTCTCATCAACTCCGGTTCGGCCAGCGCCTCCGAAATCGTGGCGGGCGCCCTCAGCGACACCCGCCGCGCGGTGGTGGTCGGGGAAACCTCTTTCGGCAAAGGCTCCGTGCAAAGCATCGAGCAACTCCGCAACGGCGAAGCCCTTCGCCTGACCACCGCCTATTATTACACCCCCGGCGGGAAAGTGATTCACGAAAAGGGAGTCGAACCCGACATCGTCATCGAGCTGCCGATGGAGGAGGAGGTTAACCTGCGAATCCAGCGAAATCGCCCCGCCGTCGAATCGCCGGAAGAATTTGAGGCGCGTTTCGGTTTCGCGCCGGTCAAAGACCGGCAGTTGGAAGCCGCCGTCGAAGCCTTGCGCGGTGCCTTCCTGTTTGCCGAAAAACACGAAATACCGCGCCAACTGGCCGAAGTCCCCGGCGCCGAAACCGCCGCCCAACCGTAAGCCTGGCATGGGGGGGCCTCTTTGGCTGGGAGTTGAAAGCTCCTGCGATGAATCCGCCTTGGCGGTTTTCTCGCCGGAAACCGGTTTTGAAGCGGAACTGGTCTCCAGCCAGGTGTCACTGCACCGTGAATACGGGGGAGTCGTTCCGGATTTGGCGAGCCGGGAACATCTGCGCAATTTTCCCATTCTGTGCGACCACCTGCGGAAACAAATTCCCTGGAAACGAATCGGCCGCGTCGCGGTGACCAACGGTCCCGGCCTCGCCGGTTGTCTCGCCCTCGGGACCGCCCTCGCCAAAAGCCTCGCCCTGGGCCTCGGGGTTCCGCTGCGGGGGGTGAACCACCTGCGCGGACACGCGTTTTCGCCGTTCATCGATCTTCACGCGGAAGATCCGGATCGGTTCGCCGATCGGTTCCGGGAAAACCTGCCCCATCTCGGTCTGCTGGTTTCGGGGGGCAATACCGTTCTTTTTTCCCTGGAGGAAAACGGGCGACTCGCGCCACTCGCCTCCACCGTGGACGACGCCGCCGGCGAAGCGCTCGACAAAGGGGCGAAATTGCTCGGCCTCCCTTATCCGGGGGGGCCGCTGATCGAAAAAAACGCCGCCGGAGGCGACCCGGCGGCGTTCGCTTTTCCCCGCTCCTTTCCCCGCGCGGAAGATAAAAAATTCAGCTTCAGCGGGCTCAAAACCAGTTTGCGCTACCTTTTGGAAAAACTGGACGAGTCCGCCTTTGAGGCGGCCCTGCCCTCACTTTGCGCCAGCTACCAACAGGCGGTGATGGATGCCCTGGTTCACAAAACCCGCCAAATCCTGGCCGAGGGCGGCTTCCGCAGTCTCGGCCTGTCCGGCGGAGTGGCCAACAACCGCCCGCTCCGCTCCGCGTTGAAGGAAGCGGCGGGGGAAGCCGGGGTGCCGCTGCTGGCGGCGCGCCCGGAACACACCG
>PXDN01000405.1 GCA_003566375.1 Opitutia bacterium | reverse complement strand
CTTTACGGCTCCCGCCAAGGTGCCCTGCACCAGCCGTTGCGCTTTGACACGGGGTTCGACTCCGAAAAGATTTTTGCCTTCCACGTGCAAGCGGTGTCCCGCAACGGGGCCTCGCTCGATGTGCGGGTTGACGGTGAATTTTTCCACCGCCGCTTCTGGTTCGGCGGCCCGGAAACCCGTCAGGAAGAGACGTTGTTTTACCTGACCGTCCCGGCCGGTGCCCGGCAGGTTGAACTTTTCGTTCCCAATCCCCAGGGAGTGGTGGTGATCGACCGTTATTATTTGGCCGGTTCCCCGGAGGAACTCCCCGGGCATGAGTCCGCCGAGAGGCTGGAGCGCATGGAAGACCCGGTTAAGGAGGGGAAAGACACCGGATACCGGGGCATTTGGTTTACCCTTGGGCAGTTTTCCGACTACGGCGACAAATACTCGGGAGGGCTCGGCACTTACACCGCCAACCACATCCCCCTGGCCATTTACGCCGAGGAGGTGGACAAAACCTTTTTCGTCTATGGCGGTACCGTCCGCGACCAGCAACACCTGCTGGTCATGGCTTCCTATTACGACCACGCCCGCCACCGCGTGCCCCGCCCGACCATTGTGCATGACAAGGAGGGCGTGAACGATCCGCACGACAACCCGAGCATCGCCATGGACGGCGACGGGCACATCTGGGTCTTTATCAGCGGCCGCGGGCGCAGCCGTCCCGGCTTCAAATACCGGAGCGTCGAGCCCCACAGCGTGGAAGCCTTCGAATTGATCGCCGAGCAGGAAATCACCTACCCCCAGCCGTGGTGGCATGAGGAAAAGGGATTTCTTCACCTCTTCACCAAGTACACCCGCGGCCGCGAACTCTATTTCGAAACCAGCCCCGACGGGCGCGAGTGGAGCGAAGACCGCAAACTGGCCGGCATCGGCGGCCATTACCAAGTCAGTTCCCGCCACGGCGACAAAGTCGGCACCTTTTTCAACCGCCATCCCGGCGGCAGCGTGGACCGGCGCACGGACCTCTACTACGCGCAGACCACCGACTGGGGTGAAACCTGGACCACGGTGGACGGGCAGCCGCTCGATTTGCCACTGGAGACGGAGGACAACCCCGCCCGCGTCATCAACTACTCCGAGCGGGACCGCCTGCAATACACCGTCGATCTCAACTGGGACCACAACGGCCACCCGATCCTGCTCTACGTCACCAGCGCCGGCCACCAGGCGGGACCGGCCAACGAACCGCGCTTTTGGGAAATCGCCCACTGGAACGGCACCGAATGGCTAAACCACATCGTCTGCCGCTCCGACCACAATTACGATCTCGGCTCCCTGCACGTGCTGGAGGAGCGCTGGATCATCATCGGGCCGACCGGCACCGGACCCCAGCTTTGGGGCACCGGCGGCGAGATTGAGATTTGGGAAAGCCGCGACGAGGGGAAACGCTGGACCAAAATCCGCCAAGTCACCGTCAACAGCGAGCGCAACCACAAATACGTCCGCCGCCCGGTCAACGCCCGCGACCCGTTTTTCGCCTTCTGGGCCGACGGCAACCCGGACGAGCCAAGCATCTCCAAACTATATTTCGGGGAAAAATCCGGACTTCGGTATTGGGAACTCCCTTACGATATGAGCGGGGATTACGCGACTCCCCGGGAAGTCTCCATCCCCGTCCAACGGTCCTCATTCCAACCCGAGCCATGAACACAAAAAGCATCTTTCTCCGCCTTCTCCCCGGCTTTCTGATTCTTTGGGGAAGCCTGCTTACCGCCTGCGGCGAACCAGGCGTCACCGGCTACCGCGACACGCCGGTGCTGCCCGGCACCCCGTGGCGGGTGCACGACGGCGACCGCCCGGCCCCGCCGGTGGTCACCCCGCCGGAACACTTCAGCCTGGGAGCGCCGCCGCCCGAGGGCGCGGTGGTGCTGTTCGACGGGTCCGGCCTGGAGCGGTGGTCCAACGCGCGCGGAGAGGAAGCGGGCTGGAAGGTGGAGGATGGCCACATGGAAATCGCCCCCCGCTCCGGCAATATCCGCACGCGGGACCGGTTCACCGATTTCCAGTTGCACCTGGAATTCGCCAGCCCGGCCGAAGTCCGCGGCCGCGGTCAGCAACGGGGCAACAGCGGCGTCTTTTTCCACGGTCTCTACGAAGTGCAGATTCTCGATTCTTACGACAATCCGACCTACCCCGACGGCCAAGCCGCCGCCCTTTACGGCCAGCAACCGCCTTTGTTTAACGCCGGCAAACCGCCGGGAGAATGGCAGACCTACGACATCGTCTATGAGGCGCCGCGCTGGGACGGGGACGGCAATCTCGTGAAGCGGGCCAAGGTGACTGTCTTTCACAACGGCGTGCTCGTACACAACCGCCAGGCCTTTCTCGGCCGCACCCGCCACCGCGCGGTGGCGGAATACGACCGCGTCCACGAGCCGGAGGGTTTCATTGAGTTGCAAGACCATGGGGACCCGGTCCGCTTCCGCAATATCTGGCTCCTCCCGCTCCCGGAAAAGGATTGAGCGGCGGCGAGCGGTCTTGCGTGGGACCGCAAGCCAGCGGCATTCGCAAAGGGTGACCCATGGTTGCGGCTGGGGCTGCGGGGCGCTTTTTTTACCCGGACGCCTTTTGCATTTGTTTCCCGCCGCCCCGGCATTCATGCTTGCCACCATGAGCGATGCATCCCAACCGAGCCAACTCGACCAACTGAAAACCATGACCACGGTGGTTGCCGACACCGGCGACATCGAGGCGGTGCGCGATTACCAGCCGCAAGACGCCACCACCAATCCCAGTCTGATTCTAAAAGCGGTCAAAATGGACGCCTACGGGCATCTGCTGGAGAAGGCCGTCCGCGACACCGAAAAACTTGGGTTGCCCGAACAAGAACGGGTCGGGCGGATCGCCGATGAATTGTTGATTCTCTTTGGGCGCGAAATCCTAGCGGTGATTCCGGGGCGGGTTTCCACGGAAACCGATGCCCGCCTCTCCTTCGACGCCTCCGCCATCGTGGCCAAAGGGGAACATCTCATCGATCTGTATGAAGCCGGGGGAATCGGGCGGGAGCGGATTCTCATCAAAATCGCCTCCACTTGGGAGGGAATTCAAGCGGCGCGGGAACTGGAACAAAAAGGAATTCGCTGCAACTTGACCCTTCTCTTCTCCCTGGTGCAAGCCGTTGCCTGCGCGGAGGCGGAGGTGCAACTCATCTCACCCTTCGTGGGGCGCATCTATGATTGGCACAAACAATCGACCGGCAGGGATTATCAAGGAGCGGACGATCCCGGCGTGCAATCGGTCAAAACCATTTACGCCTACTACAAGAAATTCGGCCACCAAACCGAAGTGATGGGCGCCAGTTTCCGCAATATCGGCCAGATCATCGAATTGGCCGGTTGCGATCTGTTGACCATCAGCCCGGAATTGTTGAAAGATCTGGCGGCCAACCGGGAGCCGCTGGAGAGGAAACTCAGCCCGGACCAAGCCTCCGGGGCAAGTATCGAAGAACTGGATATCAACGAGCCTGCTTTCCGCTACCGCCTGAACGAAGACGCCATGGCCACCGAAAAAACCGCCGAAGGCATCCGCCGCTTTGCCGAGGACGCGGCCGCGTTGGAAAAGCTGATCGCCTCGAAGCTGTGATAGCGGGCGGTTTCCGGGTCCCGCGGCAATGAGTGGACAAAATAAAAGGCCCCGGGAGAAACCCCGGAGCCTTTGAACGAAAACTCCCCTCGACTCAGGCTTGCCGACCGCGGCGGCGCACCAGCAGGGCCGCGCCGAGGATACCCAGTCCAAAAATCAACGCGTAGGTGGAGGGCTCGGGAATGGCCACCACTCCCGCGAAGGTGTATCCCTCGCCGGCATTCGCCAAATGTTCGGGTGTGCCGAAGGTCTGGGAGGACATGTCCCAAGTGACACTGTAGAGGGCGTTGTTATCGCCTCCCCCTTCGTTGGAATAAAACAGGCGCACCTCGTCGCCATCTTTCAAGGCCGACAAGTGGGGAACACCGTTAATCGAATCCGTCAAAATTTGGCCCGGTCCGTCCAAGAGATTCCAAACATCCGGACCGTCGTTGACGAAAACCGAAATCTGATCACTGGCACCGAAGGCGGTATTGGTCACGAAGAGATAATTGTCCACGAAGGCGAAACTGCCGTACTGGCCGTTGTCGTTATCCCAACCGGTACCCTCGTCGGCGAACCGCACATCCATGGCTCCCACGTTGGTGGTCGGCAGGCCGTCCCAGCGGTGAATGCCATGCGTGCTCCCGGCGCGGCGGGAGACATGCAGGTCACCGTTGTGAATCCCGATCAAATTGTATTCCCAAGTGTTGGCGATGTCGGTGGCTTGATCGGAGCCAAGCGTGGTGTGATAAATCCGCGGGTTGCGCCCCGTGAACCAAATGTCGTTCCCGTCCGAAACCGCCGCGCGAAAACCGCGACCGCCGCTCTGGGCGATGCCGGCGCCTTCCGTTGGAATGCGGGTGGAGGTGTCAAAGGTTTGGGTTTGCAGGTTGAACATGCCAACCACATGGTCGTTGCTCCCACCCGAGCCATCAACCTCCACATCGCGGCCCATGAAGCTCAAAAAGTTTCCGTCCACGGACAACGCCAACTGGGAATAGGTTGCAAAATTCCCTCCTTGCGTAATGCGGTCGGTCCCGGAATCGGGGGCCGCCCACGAATTTTGCAGGGTGGCCCCGCCTCCGTTGAACGAAAAGAGATCGATGAAATGCGCTTGGTGGGAGCCAGTGACTTCCACGCCGTCGCCTTTGCGCAAGGCATAGACGTCGAAAGCGGCTAAAGTGGCGGTGCCAGAAGCCAGAAACGCAAACGTGGCGGCTCCGGCCACCAAACGGGTGGTGGTGAATTTGGTTATTTTTCTCATGGTTCTGATATACTGGATTTGGGTTTGTGTTTTGATTGCTGGCAAAATTTGCCATGGAAAAAACCGCCCATTGATTGAATGGACAGGCCAAAGGGCGGAAAATTGGCGCGGAGTCCGGCGAATGTGGGATTTGTGGTAAGTTGAGATTTTAGAACAGAAACATGCCTCATAAGCAAGTTCTTTTCTCAGTTTTTTCCACCATGTGGTTTAGTCCGACGGATGCCGAACCCTTGGCCTTTCCACTCCCAGCCTGAAACCGGAAAGGGTTGATTGGAGCCTCGCGTTATGGCGTTTGCATGTCATCCCCACAGGAAAGGGCAAAGATGTGACGATTTCATTGCGGGCTGGTTACGATTTGCCGACAAATTTGCATGCCGGGGACACAAACCAAAAAAAAGCCCCGGACGAAAAGGTCCGGGGCTTGCTTCCACTTTGCAAAAAATGGAGGAAAGGTAGCTCAGGCTTGCCGACCGCGGCGGCGGATCACCAAAGCCGCTCCGAGAACTCCCAACCCGAAAAGCAAGGCGTAGGTGGAAGGCTCGGGAATGACGGTTCCACTCAATTCGGGACCATCTATTCTACCAAATGCCACGGTGTTGGTTGCGGAAGTACTGGCATTTCCCCAAGCGAATAAACCGAACGTGATGGTGTTTCCTTCCTCAATATCTTGCAAATCCACGAAACCGGTCAGGTCGATTGTTGGCATCGGATTGCCGGGTTGGGTTGTTGAGGAGG